>JAVRPF010000921.1:0-5350 GCA_032162385.1 Mycobacterium sp. | reverse complement strand
ACACCGACGTTGATGGCCGGCCGCACGCCCTGGTTGAACAGATCGGACTCCAGGAAGCACTGACCGTCGGTGATCGAGATGACGTTGGTGGGGATGTAGGCCGAGATGTCGTTGGCCTTGGTTTCGATGATCGGCAGCCCGGTCATCGAACCGGCACCGAGTTCGTCGGACAGCTTCGCGCAGCGCTCGAGCAGCCGGGAGTGCAGATAGAACACGTCGCCCGGGTACGCCTCGCGGCCCGGCGGACGGCGCAGCAGCAGCGAGATCGCGCGATAGGCCTCGGCCTGCTTGGTGAGGTCGTCGAACACGATGAGGACGTGCTTGCCGTCGTACATCCAGTGCTGACCGAGGGCCGAACCGGTATAGGGCGCAAGCCATTTGAAGCCCGCGGGGTCTGACGCCGGCGCCGCAACGATGGTGGTGTACTCCATCGCGCCGCCCTCCTCGAGAGCGCGCTTGACGCTCGCGATGGTGGTGCCCTTCTGGCCGATCGCGACGTAGACGCAGCGCACCTGCAGCTTGGGATCGCCGGTCTCCCAGTTCTCGCGCTGGTTGAGGATCGTGTCGACGCAGACCGCGGTCTTGCCGGTCTTGCGGTCACCGATGATCAGCTGGCGCTGGCCGCGGCCGATCGGGGTCTGCGAGTCGATGGCCTTGATGCCGGTCTGCAGCGGCTCGCTGACCCCCTGGCGTTCAACCACCGATGGCGCCTGGAGTTCCAGGGCACGGCGCGTCTCGGCCTCGATGTCGCCCAGCGCGTCGATCGGCTGCCCGAGAGGGTTGACCACACGGCCGAGGAACGCGTCACCCACCGGAACCGACAGCACCTCACCGGTGCGCTTGACCTGTTGGCCCTCTTCGATCTTCTCGAAGTCGCCCAGAATGACGGCACCGACGCTGTGCTCGTCGAGGTTGAGCGCGACGCCAAGCACGCCGCCCGGGAACGCGAGAAGTTCCTGCGTCATCACCGAGGGCAGGCCCTCGACGTGGGCGATGCCGTCGCCGGCGTCTACGACGGTGCCGATCTCTTCACGCTCGGTATCGGCGGCGAACGAGGATACGTAGTCCTCGATCGCACCTTCGATATCAGCAGCGGAGATTGTCAACTCTGCCATGTTTTCGTCTTCCTACCTTGATCTCTGGATGAGCGTTTGGGTCAGTCCGGCAACTGTGTCTGAGCGGCGGCCAGGCGGGATGCGATGGAGCCGTCGATGACCTCGTCACCGACGGCGACCGATAGGCCGCCGAGGAGTTCGGGATCGACGTGAAGCTGCACGGAGACCGGGTGCCCGTAGATGCGGGTGAGCACCTCGGTGAGCCGGTCACGTTGGGCATCGGCGAGTTCCGAGGCGGCGGTGACGTGCGCGACGACCTCGCCCCGGCGGGACACTGCGAGCTCGACGAGGTCGATGACGGCCTCGTCGGCACGCTCACCGCGCAGCAGTTCGACGGTTTGGGACAGCAGGGCCGCTGCGACGCCGCTCACCCCTGAATTCTCGATGACCTTGTTCAGCAACGCGATTCGACCCTCGGCGGGTGTCGTGTAGTCGCTGAGCAGCGCAGCGAGCCGCGGCTCGGCGTCGAGCACTCGGCCAAACCGGAAGAGCTGATCCTCCACCTCGTCGACCTCACCCGCGACCTCGGCGCGCTTCAGCAGCGCCAGCCGAGCGGTGTGCTCGATGCCGTCGACAATGTTCGATGCCGTCGACCACCGTTGCGAAACGACGGTGCGCACGATGTCGAGAGTCGGGTCGCCGACCTTGCCGGACAGCAGCGTCTCGACCAGGTGGACCTTGGGCGCCGCGTCGTCGTTGGGCTCTGCCAGGTGCCTGGCCAGCGTGGGCTCGGTGATGAGCAGCTTGCCCACCGAAGCCAACTCCTCGGCCAGCTTGGTCAGTCCGTTGGCGTCGAGATCGCCGGTCACACTGTCGAACTCGGCGATGACGGCGGCGAGCGCTTCGCGGCTGGCAGCCCGCAGCCGCGCGGTCGCACCGGTCTCGATCACCGCTTCCGACGGGGCCATCTGCTCGAGCTCGTCCAGGAAGCGGTCGACCGTCGCGGCCTGTGCGGCGGGATCGGCCACGTGGCCGCGCACCAGGCCCGCGGCCTTCTGGACCGCCTCGTCCCCGAGGCCCTGGCGCAACTGCCGGATGAGCTGCTGGCGCATCAGCTGGACCTGCTGGACACCTTGGGCCTTGATCCGCTCCGCGTCGACGCCGGCCTGCTCGGCGAGCTGAGCGGCGATCCGCTCCGAGTCGTGCTTGGCCTCGTCGGTGACCTTGGCCGACTCCACCTTGGCGTTCTCCAGCGCCTTGGCGTGTTCAGCGTCGGCGTCGGTGAGTTTCTTTGCCGCTTCTGCGCTTTCGGCCAGCGCAGTACGGACGGCGTCCTGTTGCTTCTGCATCAGGGTCCGCACCGGTGGCGCGACGTAGCGCCAGATGATCCATGCGATGACGGCGAACCCGATCAGCTGTCCGATGAAGGTCGACATCTACCGGCTCACATTCTTGGGCGGACCGCCCACGTCGACGCCGAGGATGCGGCTGGCCAGCGTGGCCGACAACCCGTCCACCGACGACTCCAGCTCGGACTGCGCCGCCGAACCCTGTTGGGACAGTTGCTCGTCCGCCTGCTGCACGGTCTCGGCCACCTCTCCGCTCGCCTCGGCCCGCTTCTCGTCGATCACCTGTCGGCCTGCGGTGCGAGCCTCGTCGCGGATCGACGACGCGTCGGTACGCGCGCCTGCCATCGCCTTGTCGTAGTCAGCCTGCGCGGCGGCGACCTGCTCGGCCGACTTCCGGCTGTCCGCAGCGGTCCTGGCCAGCATCGCCTCCCGCTCGGCCAGGACCTTGCTGATCGGTGGCACAACCCACTTCCCGATCACGCCGAGCACGATCAAGAAGATGGCCAGCACGACGAAGAAGGTGGCGTTGGGAATCAGGAAGTTGCTCTGGCCCCCGCCGCCTTCTTCTGCTGCCTGGCTGGCCGCCAGGATCGTTGCGCTCAATTCACCCATGCTGTCGGTGTACTAGCCCGAGTAGGCCGGCGTGGCGAAGACGAACAGCGCCATGAAGGCCAGGTTGATGAAGTACGCAGCCTCCACCAGACCGACGGTGATGAAGAACGGGGTGAACAGCCGGCCCTGGGCCTCGGGTTGCCGAGCGATGCCGGAGATCAGGGCGTTACCGGCGATACCGTCACCGATGCCGGCGCCGATCGCGCCGCCACCCATGATCAGGCCGCCGCCGATCAGCGCACCCGCCGTGATGAGGGCGTTTGCATCCATTCCTATTTCCTCCTTGATAGCTGGTGGCGGTGCCACCAGGACTGTGGTCAAACGGGGTCGTGCAGGTCTGCTAGTGGGGCTCTTTCTCGTCCTCGTGGTCGAGTTCCATCGACTGGCTGAAGTACAGGATGGTCAGTAGGGCGAAGATGAACGCCTGGATCAGGCCGACGAACAGGTCGAAGGTCTTCCAGATGGCGTTGGGCGCCCACTGGATGTACCAGGGGAACAGCGCGATCAGCCCGACCAGGATGCCGCCGGCGAACATGTTGCCGAAGAGTCGCAGGGACAACGAGATCGGCTTGGCGATCTCCTCGACGATGTTGATCGGCGCCATGAGGGTGACGTGTCCCTTGACCAGCTTCTTGAGATGGCCCCAGGCGCCACGTCGCCAGATGCCTGCGGCGTGGTAGCAGAGGAATACGAACAGCGCCAGCGCCAGCACGTAGTTGATGTCCGCTGCGGGCGGCTGGATCAACTCGGTGGCCACGCCGTCCGCCCCGGCGAACTGCACCGGCAGTACCGACAGCCAGTTGGAGACCAGCACGAATACGAAGATGGTGACCGCCAGGGGCAGCACGAACGGCGCGATCTTCATGCCGATCGCGGCCTCGATCTGCTGGCGCATCTGGATGGTGATCGCCTCGAAGAACAACTGCACGCCACCGGGCACGCCGGTCGAGGTGACCTTCGCCCGCAGGAAGAACGCCAACGCGATCACGATGATCGCTGCGACACTGGTGCCGATGATGGTGTCGAGGTTGAACGTCAGCCCGAGCCAGTGCACCTCTTCGTGACGCCCGACGTGGATTGCGGCACCGCCCGCGGCGAGAACAGTCTCAGTCATTGCTGTCAGCTCAATCCTTCGATTCCGTGTCGATGACTTTCAGACCCTCGGTGCGGATCTTCTTCATCACGGGCAGGCTGGTGCTCAGCACCAACAGGGCCTGGAAGATCGCGAGCCCGAACAGCACCGCGATGCCGCCGTGTGCCTTGAAGACGAACGCAATGGTCATTGCGATGGCGGTGATGACCAACAATCGCGTCGCGGAGTTGAGTGCCATCTTCTTCTTGAGCGGATGGTCCTGGGCGGTGATGGCCTCAACGGCGCGCCGGACCAACAGTGCGTTGAGCAAACCCAGGATCAGGCCGACGCCGAAGAAGACGCCGAAGAAGATGTGCCCCGTGTAGCCGGCGGCCAGAACGGCGACTCCGGTCAGCGCCACGCAGATGGCGAACAGGCGAATTGGCCGAAACGCCACGGATGGAAACACCAACGGCGCGTCCTGCGCTGGCGTCGTCACTGCTTCACCTCAATCCCGCTTTCACGGAAGCCGTCCCCTTTGACGAGCGAAGTTCCGGTGCGTGCCCGACGAGCGTATCGAAGGGCGTCGGGCGCGCTGGATTCACCCAAGGGGTAACTCCCTTTGTCGGTCGTAATTCGGCGCCGATCGGTCGGTGAACCGATGGGCCCGGGGGCCGGCAACCCGCGAGGTTTTTCGGGTTCTACCAGCACGGTACCACATACAGGTAGGCCAAAAACAAGGCCTACTACTTTTCGTCGTACTTACTAGTCTGGCAGGTCGCTGGGCGCCTCTTCCCGGCGCCGCAACAGCGGGATGAGGGTGATGACGACGGCCACCAGAATCGCCGCCAACATGACCCCGCCGGTATAGCGGGGATCGAAGAAGATGGTGCTCGCCGCGCCAAGCGCGACGATGCCCACCCACATGTAGATCAACAGCACCACGCGCCGGTGCGAGTGGCCGATCTGCAGCAGTCGGTGGTGCAGGTGCATCTTGTCCGGACTGAACGGGCTGCGGCCGGCGCGGGTGCGCCGCACGATCGCCAGCAACATGTCGAGCGCGGGTACGAACATCACCGCAACGACCAGGAGGAACGGCGAGAGCAAGGCGAACACGTCCCGCGCGCCGTACGCGTTCTGCGAGATCGGGCCAGCCGCCGTGGTCGACGCCGCCGCGAGCATCAGCCCGATCAACATGGAGCCGGAGTCACCCATGAAGATGCGGGCGCGGTGGAAGTTGTGCGGCAGGAAGCCGAGGCACG
>JAVRPF010000920.1:0-4805 GCA_032162385.1 Mycobacterium sp. | reverse complement strand
GACCGTTGACGGCACTGACACCTCGTCCGCTGATCACGTAGTACAGCTGGGAGGTGGCATTCGGGCTCGTCTCGACCTGCTCGCCCCACTGAATGCGCACGAAGTTCGCGACCAGTGCCGGACTGGTCGCGGGGCCGTCCTTCAGATTCAGTTCGTTCGAAAGATCCAGGGGGATGATTCGGGTGGGCCCTCCGGCATAGAGCTGTCGACCGAAGGATGTGATCGGTACTGGTGAGGTGTGCCCCGAACCGATGGGGTTCGCCGCCTTTGAGTACTCGAAGTACCGAGCGTCGTCGGCCCAGTCGTCGAATCGCCCCTCGAATCCGTAATCGGCCACGTTGGTCATCGGTGCCGCGATGGTCGGGTCGAATACCTCCCCGTCGCCGTTGTCGACTTTCACCAGTTCCGCAGTCATGGCTTCCTTCTCGTGTGCGGGATACAACATTGACGCCGTCAGTCAGCGACGGTTACCAGTGGCCGCTGGCCATGGGGTAGCCCATGAGGCCGAACTCGGGTATTTCTTTCAGGTCTGCGCTCGCCGGGCCAGGCTCTCGGAGTCCGTGATCACTACACTGTTGCCTTGCACCCGCATCCAACCGCGAATCGTGAAGTCGTCCAAGACCTTGTGCACGGTCTCCGGCGGAGCCCCCGCCAACTGGGCGATCTCCTCAACCGTGAGGCCGTGGGTGACGCGTGTGGCGCCGTCCTCCTGGACGCCGAACCGCTGCGCCAGCTGGAGCAGCCGTTTGGCAACCCGACCCGCGACGTCGGTGAAGATGAGGTCGGCCAGATCGTTGTTGGTGCGCCTCAGTCGTCGGGCCAGCACGCGCAGCAACCGCACGGCGATCTCCGGGCGGTCGGTAATCCATCGCCGGAGCGCGTCGCGGTCCATCGTCACCACCCGCACGTCACTGATGGCGATCGCGCCCAACGTGCGCGGACCCGGGTCGAAGATCGAGAGCTCACCGAACATGTCCGATGGCCCCATGATCGTCAGCAGGTTCAGGCCGCCATCAACGGCGCGCCGCCCGATCTTGACCCTCCCCGCGAGGACGATGTAAAGATCGTCGCCGGGATCGCCCTGAGCGAATATCGTTCGCCCTGATGCAAACTCGGCGCGCCGCAGATCCTGGGTGACTGCGGCGACGGCCGTCGGAGGCACTCCCTGAAAGATCCCGGCCCTGGCCAGAACTTGCTCTTCGCCGTCGGCCGCCGCAGACCGGGGGACTCGGTCGTCGGGCCTTGCGTCCAGCGCGTGGACGTGGTCCGACATCCGCGCCAACCAGGACGTGGGGCGGGGACTGGCCACCCTCCGGTGCACGTCGATCGCGACGGGCTCAATGGGCATCTCAAGGTCTCCATTCGGGCGACGGCGCCGCCGTCAGTCCGGTTATCGTGTTGCGCTGACGCGCGTCCCTCTTGGTCGCTGGGTGGCTGGATCCGGGTGTCACAAGCGTTGCGTCCCAGCACATCAAAGTCACCACTGCTGACAGCCATTCGACATTGGCGCTAGCTGGAATCTCGCCGTTCCAGCTGGCAGATAGCGCGGAACCGTTACCAGGCGTTGCCGATGGACAGGTCCGCCTCGGCGTCGGTAGCCGGCTGTACCGGTCGGAGGTGTTCCCATACCTTGTTGGACCGCACGGTGTCGAGTCGGTAGTCGGTGACGCGGATATCGTAGAGCCGTTCGGCAAGTCGACCGGCCGCCGAGACGGGATCGCTTGGATCCAAGGCGATTTCGCCGCGACCGTTGGCCCGGCCGACGACCACGCCGACGAGGTCTTGATTGAGGTAGCGTGTCAGCTCCTGGAACTGGGCGACCACTCCGACGGTGGCTCCCTGATAGCTCTCCTCGCAGGAGATCAGGACGCCCACCTTCTTACCCATGATGCCGTCGACGACCAGTTCCTGCTGCGGTGCACTGTTGGCGGTGTAGCAGAACAGGCGGTCGAACACTGTCTTGAGCCGGCCCGGCATTCCGTAGAAGTACAGCGGCATGGCGTAGACGATGCCGTCGGCAGGCAGCATCTTGTCCAGAAGCAGTTCGCTGTAGCGGTCGTCGAGGGAGCACAGGCGATCGGAGACGCGACGGCGTCGCCGACAGTTGTCCAGCATCCGCTCGACGTAGTCGGCGAGGTAGACGTGCTCCGCGTCGTGTCCGGCCGACCGGGCGCCGTCGACGGCGGCACGGGCGAGCAGGTCCGAGTTGCCATCCTCGCGGGCGCTTGCGCTGATGACCAGTGTCTTCATTCTGTTCTCCATGGTAAGGGGGCTTTTCAACCGGGTGTCAAGTGATCCATCACCGCTGCCCGGCGTGCAGCCAGCTAATCGTGTCGAGGTCGGTGCCGCGGAGTCCAGGTGCGTTGGGCGAGCAGGCGCATGCCGTTGAGTCCGACGATGACGGTGGATCCTTCGTGTCCGGCGACACCCAGTGGCAGGGGCAGGTGGCCTAGAAGGTCCCAGAGCGCGAGCACGATGATGAACGTGGCCGCGATGGTCAGGTTGGCGATGACGATGCGGCGGGCACGACGGGATAGGGCGATCACCTTGGGGAGGGTGGCGAGTTCGTCGCGGACGATGACGGCGTCGGCTGTCTCGAGGGCCAAGTCGGATCCCGCGCGGCCCATCGCGATGCCGATGTGCGCGGCGGCGAGCGCGGGCGCGTCGTTGACGCCATCGCCGACGATCAACACCCGCCGGCCGGTGTTTTCGATGTCCCGGACTGCGGTGACCTTGTCGTGCGGCAGCAAGCCGGCGCGGACGTCGGCGATCCCGACCTCGGTGGCGAGTGTGGTTGCGGCGCGGGAGTTGTCGCCGGTCAACAGCATCGGTGCTACGCCGGTGAGCCTGGTCAACTCGGCGACGGTGTCAACGGCGCCCGGTCGCAGCTGATCAGCCAGGGCCAGGATGCCGACGGCGACGTTGTCGACCAGGACGATCACCACTGTCTTGCCGGCGGCTTCCCATTCCGCCACCGCCGCAGCTACCGGGGCATCGGGGTCGGGCAGTAGATGCCGCGGGCTGCCGACCTCGATCTCGTGGCCGTCGATTGTGGCGCGCACCCCGCGGCCCGGCGCGGAATCGAACTCCTCGACCATCGGCAGGTGCAGGCGACGATCACGCGCGGCGGCCAGGATCGCCTGTGCGAGTGGGTGTTCGCTGGGGTGTTCGGCGGCCGCTGCCAAAGTGAGGACGATGTCGGTGTTGTAGCGCGATTCGTCGAGCGCCTGGATGTCGGAGAGGCGCGGTGTGCCCTGGGTGAGGGTGCCGGTCTTGTCGAACGCGACTGCGGTGACGAATCCGAGTTGTTCCATCACGACAGCGGATTTGACCAACACGCCATTGCGTCCCGCGGTGGCCATCGCAGCCAGCAGAGGCGGCATGGTCGCCAACACCACCGCGCATGGGGAGGCGACGATCATGAACGTCATCGCCCGCAACAGCGACGGCTGCAACGCCGCGCCGAACACGAACGGTACGAAGAACACCGCCAGGGTGGCGGCCACCACCCCGACCGAGTAGTACTGCTCGACCTTCTCGATGAACAACTGCGCTTTGGCTTTGGTGGCGGAGGCCTCAGCCACCAACATCACGATCCGTGCGACCACGGTGTCCGCGGCGGCCCGGTCGACTCGGACCCGCAGCACCCCGGTGCCGTTGAGGGAACCGGCGAACACTTCGTCCCCCGCCTGTTTCGCGATCGGTAGGGGTTCACCGGTGATCGAAGCCTGCACCACATCACTGGCGCCGGACACGACCTGCCCGTCGGCGCCGACCCGCTCACCAGGGCGCACCACAATCATGTCCCCGACGGACAACGTGGCCGCATCCACCACGGTCTCGTCCCCGGATTCGGTGATCACGGTGGCACGCTCTGGGGCCAGATCAAGCAGGCTGCGCACCGAATCGGCGGTGCGTTGGGTCAAGAACGCTTCCAGCGCACCGGAAGTGGCGAAGATGACGATCAATAATCCGCCGTCGAGAACCTGCCCGATCGCGGCCGCACCGATCGCGGCGACGATCATCAACAGGTCGACGTCGAGGGTCCTCTCGCGCAGCGCCCGCAGCCCGGCCAGCGCGGGTTCCCACCCGCCGGTGACGTAGCAGCCCAGATAGAGCGCCCACCACACCCACGCTGGCGCACCACCGAACTGCGCAACCAAAGCGAACGCGAACAGCACCGTGGCGGCGGCGGCCCATCGGACCTCCGGCACCGCGAACGGAGGAGTCCGGCGCGCTCGTCCCACGTCGGGCGCAGCGGCATCGGTGCGGGAACGGTCCAGGACCGAGGAAGACATCTGGGCCTCCGAATCGGGGTGGAAAGGCGGACGCATCGGTACGAAGGCGGACACCACGACGATACAGGAAAGCATGAAGAGGTCTTCACGTCTACATTAGGTACTATGCAGGCATGGGTCACGGAGCCGACGGCAGGACTACACCGCCCGCGCAGCTCGATGCTGAGTCGGCGGCGTCCGTCGCGGCGACCTTGCAGGCGCTCGCGACACCGAGCCGACTGCGGATCTTGACCCGGCTGCGGCATGGTGCATGTTCAGTCGGGGACCTGTCTGCAGCCGTGGAAATGGAACAGTCCGCCGTCTCCCACCAACTACGCCTTCTGCGCGCCATGGGTTTGGTGACCGGAGCCCGCAGCGGGCGCAGCGTGATCTACAGCCTCTACGACAACCACGTCGCGATGCTCCTCGATGAGGCGGTCTACCACATCGAACACCTCGGACTGGCCATCACGGACGACGATTCCGCAACCGCTTGATCCTGTGGCGGACGGGCCGAAAAGCGTTCAA
>JAVRPF010000919.1:0-4113 GCA_032162385.1 Mycobacterium sp. | reverse complement strand
AGTTCACCGCGGCGTCCTGGCCGGTGCCGGGGTGGGTCGGGGAGGCCAGCCCGCCGTCGGGCACGTCGTTGACGACGTAGCCCAACGCCATCGCGTTCACGGTGATCATCAGGTCGGGGTCGACCGCGAGGCATGTGGCGCTGCGGACCTGACCGCCGGGGTCGACCGCGGGACTGGTCGCGAAGTCGACCGCGGAGAGAAGCGTGTCGAGCCGGCCGCCGCCGCCAAGCGAGGACGCCAGGTCGTCGTCGACCAGGCGCACCGGCGTGGTGCCGCCGGGCACTCCCGCGGCGAGCCGCGGCCGGTCGGCCAGCGGCCACAGCATGGTGATGCGGGTCGGCCGCGACGTATCGGGTGCCACCACGGCCGACAACGTGTCGGCCGCATCGGTGGATGGGTCGGGCGGCACACCGAGCACGGGAAGCAGGAAGCGCGCGTCGTCGAGGCGGGCGGGCGCGCCGTAGTCCGGGGTGCCGTTGACGTTGACCAGCACGGGGTAGATGCCGGGCTCGTCGATGCGCAGCGACGGCAGTTCCGTCGAGCGCACCGGATAGGCCAACGTGAACGGGACGTCCTGACCCTGCTCCAGCTCCGGGGCCACCGTTGTGAAATCGGCCACTGCCTCGTACTGCTCGACGCCGCCCGCCAGATCGGTGCGCAGGCCCGCCGACGACGACACCGCCGCCGCGTGCTCGAGCCGCACCATGACGTCGCGCACGGGACGGTCACCGACGTTGGTCACCGTGCCCGTGACGGTCACCATGGGTTCGCTCGTGGTGCTCACGGTGTCGGGGGTGACCGAGTCGATGTGCAGCTGGAGGAAGGGTGTCGCCCCTGGCTCGCCTGCGGCGACGCGAGGTAGGAGGGCAGGTACGACGATCAGCGTCAGCAGTGCGGCGACGGCCAGCAAGCGCGACAGTGCCGTTCCAGCCGTGCTAGCCGTCATGGCGCCTCACGGACCCTGGCCGCAGCCGTTCGCCCGCCGGCCAGGTTTTGGGGGTTGCGTGGACTCGTCGGGTCGACGGTTTCGGGTGTGCGAGTGGGTCTGGGCGCGCCGTCGTGGCGCGGAGTGCGGCAGTGGCGGCAGCGCCGTCGGGCCGTCGGAGTGCAGTCGGTCGATCAGCTCTCCGGCGACCTCGGCCAGACGCCGTTCGTCGGCGTAGGCCAGCTTGGCAGGAAGCTCCTTGACGGGCACCCAGGCCACCTCGCTGACCTCGACGTCCTCGTCGGAGAGCTCACCGTCGAGGAAGCGCAGGAGGTAGTGATGCACGGTCTTGTGCACGCGCCGTCCCTCCGTGACGAACCAGTAGTCGATGCTGCCGAGCGCGGCGAGCACGCTGCCCTGGATCCCGGTCTCCTCGGCGACCTCCCGAATCGCGGTCTGCTCGGCGGTCTCGCCGAGTTCGATGTGGCCCTTGGGTAGCGACCACAGCATCCGGCCCCGCCGGTCGAGCCGTCCGATCAGCGCTGCCATCTGGTCGTCCTTCGGGCCGTCGATGCCGTCGATGACCAGGCCACCCGCCGAGGTCTCGTGCACGGTGCGCAGCCTTTCCTGAGGACGGCGACCGGCACCGGGCTCGTGACTGTCGGCGGTTGGCTTGGCGGAGCCGTTGGAGCGGCGGGGCTTGATGTGGTCGGCGGAGGGGGTGGGATTCGTCGGCTGCGCGACGGCTTCCGGCGGACCGGCCGAGCGTCGTCCGCGGCGCCTTCCGCGGCGCCGTCGTGGTTTGGCCCGTTCGCCCTCCGACACCCAAGCGATAGTAGCTGCCGTCGAAGTTTCGCCTTCGCTGCACTCGCGTTCGTGGTCGGCTTGTCGCCTGGTCGTTACGTCGCCGTGAGCGCGGCTGAGCCTCGGTGGAAAGATCAGCGAACGTGTCAAAAGATCCCAATGCCGACGCCGCGCTGTTGGCCGTCGTCAGGGCGCTGCAGCCGCATGCCCCCGTGCTGCGCGAGTTGGGCGAACTGTTCGCTGACGCTGGCCACGAGCTGTACCTGGTCGGCGGCAGCGTTCGCGATGCGCTGCTCGACCGGGTGAGCGAACCCGACCTGGATTTCACCACCGACGCGCGCCCAGACCGCGTCCAACAAATCGTGCGCCGCTGGGCCGACGGGTTGTGGGACACCGGTATCGAGTTCGGCACCATCGGCGCCACCAAGGGCTCGCAGCGGGTGGAGATCACGACGTTCCGCGCCGACAGCTACGACCAGGTGTCGCGTAATCCGCAGGTGCGCTTCGGCGACACCCTCGAAGGTGACTTGGTGCGCCGCGACTTCACCGCCAACGCCATCGCAGTGCGCATCGACCCGAAGGCGGTCGGCGGACTCGGCGAATTCTGCGACCCCCTAAGCGGTTTGGCGGCGCTGCGGGCCGGCGTGCTGGACACCCCTGCGGCGCCGGAGGTGTCGTTCGGCGACGATCCGCTGCGCATGCTGCGTGCCGCGCGGGTCGTCTCGCAGCTCGGATTCGCCGTCGCGCCGAGGGTCCGCGAGGCGATGGAGCGGATGGCTCAGGAACTCGGCCGCATCACCGCCGAACGGGTGGCGGCCGAACTGGACAAGCTGGTGCTGGGCGCCGACCCGGTCGCGGGCATCGACCTGATGGTGCAGACCGGCCTCGGCGAGGTGGTGCTGCCCGAGATCGGGGCGATGCAGATGGCCATCGACGAACACCACCAGCACAAGGACGTCTACCAGCATTCGCTGACGGTGCTCTCGCAAGCGATTGATCTGGAGGACGGCGTCCCCGATCTGGTGTTGCGGTGGGCGGCGCTGCTGCACGACATCGGCAAGCCCGGCACCCGCAGGCACGAGGCCGACGGCGGCGTGAGCTTCCACCACCACGAGGTGGTGGGCGCGAAGATGGCCCGCAAGCGGATGCGGGCACTGAAGTACTCAAAGCAGATGGTCGACGACATCTCGCAGCTGGTGTACCTGCACCTTCGGTTCCACGGCTACGGCGACGGAAAGTGGACGGACTCCGCGGTGCGGCGCTACGTCACCGACGCAGGACCGCTGCTGGACAGGCTGCACAAGCTGGTGCGCGCCGACTGCACCACACGGAACAAGCGGCGGGCCGCGCGGCTGCAGGCCAACTACGACAGCCTCGAACAGCGCATCGCCGAACTGGCGGCCAAGGAGGACCTGCAAAAGGTGCGGCCCGACCTCGACGGCAACGAGATCATGCAGCTACTCGGCATTCCGGCGGGCCCGGAGGTGGGGGAGGCCTGGCGCCATCTCAAGGAGCTGCGGCTGGACCGCGGACCGCTCGACCACGACGAGGCCGTCGCCGAACTGCAGAAGTGGTGGAACGCCAGGGGCTAGGGGCGCGTCCTATTCGATATCGGGGCGAGTGAAGCGACGGGGGATCTATATGGAGTACTGCCTGGGCGACGGCGACGGTACGGCAGCGATGTGGACGGCCGAGCCGAATCTGGACTTGGACGGTGACGGCGTCTTCGAGGCGATCGGCCTGGACTTCGACGGCGATGGGCTCCTCGACGACGCGCTGGCCGACCTCGACGGCGACGGCGTCGTCGACCACGCCGTCCTCGACCTGGACGACGACGGGCACGCCGAGGCGTCCTTCACCGACGACGGGTCGGGGACGTGGGCGCTGAGCGTCGACTCGAAGGGGCGAAGCGGGGAGGTGCGCTGGTTCGGGCTGGACGGCGCCGAGGCGGTCGGTGGGCCGATGGTGGACTTCGACGGTGACGGTGCGGCCGATGACCGGCTGCTCGACGCCGATCGGGACGGCCTGGCCGACCGGGCACTCGTCGGCGACCAGGCGTACGTCGACGGCGACGGTGACGGGCGGTGGGACGTCCGGTTGGCCGACACCGACGGCGACGGTGCTGCCGACGCGGCCGCGGCTCTTTAGTCTCGCCCGACACCCGGTGGGCCGGCGAACGCCTGCGCGATCGTCAACCACTGCCGAGCATCGGCGCCTTCGGCCGTCACGTCGAGCTCGGCGCGCGGCCGGCGCTGCGTGACCAGCATGCAGAAGTCCTCGGCCGATCCGCTCACCCGCTGCGGGGCGTCGGCGGGCCCCCACGACCACGTGGTCCCGTCGGGCGCCAGAAGCTCGACGAGGAACGGATCGGCGGGTGCCGCCAG
>JAVRPF010000918.1:0-8279 GCA_032162385.1 Mycobacterium sp. | reverse complement strand
CCCCGGTTCTCCCGCAGTATTCCGCCGACGCCGACGCCCCCCGGGGAAACGGGCGCCGACACCGAGGCCGTTCTACGCGACTGGGTATAGTCCCAACCAACCAGATGGTCGGCGGGGTGGCCGGCCGAACGAAGGGAATGCATCTGTGCAGATCAAAGACGCCGTAGCAGTCGTCACGGGGGGTGCGTCCGGCCTGGGCCTGGCGACCACCAAGCGCCTGCTGGACGCCGGGGCGAGCGTGGTGGTCATCGACCTCAAGGGCGAAGAAGTGGTGGCCGGACTCGGCGATCGCGCGAAGTTCGTCGCCGCCAACGTCACCGACGAGGAGTCCGTCTCCAAGGCGCTCGACGTCGCCGAGTCGCTCGGCCCGGTGCGCATCAACGTCAACTGCGCAGGCATCGGCAACGCGGTCAAGACGCTGAGCAAGAACGGCGCCTTCCCGCTCGATGCATTCAATGCCGTCGTCCAGGTCAACCTGATCGGCACCTTCAACGTGCTGCGCCTGGCCGCCGAGCGCATCGCCAAGACCGAGCCCATCGGCGAAGAGCGCGGCGTCATCATCAACACCGCCTCCGTCGCGGCGTTCGACGGCCAGATCGGTCAGGCCGCCTACTCCGCGTCCAAGGGCGGCGTGGTGGGCATGACGCTGCCGATCGCCCGCGACCTGTCCCGCGAGCTGATCCGCGTGGTCACCATTGCGCCCGGCCTGTTCAAGACGCCGCTGCTGGGCTCGCTGCCCGAGGAGGCGCAGAAGTCGCTCGGCCAGCAGGTGCCGCATCCGGCCCGGCTCGGCGACCCCGACGAGTACGGCGCGCTCGCCGTGCACATCGTCGAGAACCCCATGCTCAACGGCGAAGTGATCCGCCTGGACGGCGCGATCCGCATGGCTCCGAGGTAGGCGCGATGGCAATCAAGACGAAGTTCACCGAGGTATTCGGGGTCGAGCATCCCGTCGCGCAGGGCGGCATGCAGTGGGTCGGGCGCGCGGAACTCGTTGCGGCCGTGGCCAATGCGGGCGGACTCGGTTTCATCACCGCGCTGACTCAACCAACGCCCGCCGATCTGGCTCGCGAGATCGCCAAGACCCGCGAGCTGACCGACAAGCCGTTCGGGGTGAACCTGACGATTCTGCCGTCGATCAACCCGCCGCCGTACGACGAGTACCGCCAGGTGATCGTCAACGAGGGCATCAAGATCGTCGAGACCGCGGGCTCCAACCCGGCTCCGCACCTGCCGATGTTCCACGACAACGGCATCAAGGTGCTGCACAAGTGCACGTCGGTGCGACACGGGGTGAAGGCGCAGAGCCTGGGCGTCGACGGCATCAGCATCGATGGCTTCGAGTGCGCGGGACATCCGGGTGAGGACGACGTCCCCGGCCTGGTGTTGATTCCGGCCGCGGCCAAGCAGATCGACATTCCGATGATCGCCTCCGGTGGTTTCGCCGATGCGCGTGGGCTGGTGGCAGCGCTGGCGCTGGGTGCCGATGGCATCAACATGGGGTCGCGGTTCATGTGCACGGTCGAGTCGTGCATTCATCAGAATGTCAAGGAAGCCATCGTTGCCGGCGACGAGCGCGGCACGGAGTTGATCTTCCGCCCGCTGCGCAATACCGCGAGGGTGGCGAGCAACACGGTGTCCCGTGAGGTGGTGGAGATCCTGAACGGCGGCGGTCAGTTCCCGGACGTGCAGGAGCTCGTCGCGGGTGTGCGCGGCCGAAAGGTGTTCGAGAACGGCGACGTCGAGGCGGGCATCTGGAGTGTCGGTACGGCAATGGGCCTGATCAACGACATCCCGACCTGCGGGGAACTGATTTCCAGAATTGTGGATGAGGCAGAAGAACTGATCAACGGGCGCCTGAGCGGCATGGTCACGTCCTCGGGGTCCGAGGCGTTGTCCGCGTAGAAACTACGGAAACCGCACGTCAGACGGGTCTAGCCGCACCCGTTGAGCGTGCGTGCGGTCAGACCGCCGCGGCGAGGTCGGGGAACTGTTCGGTGGTATCACCCTCGACCAGGAAGTCCCCGTGGTAGAGGGCTTCGAAGTCAACCTTGATGACATCTGCGCTGGTGTCGTCGATCCACATGTACTGGACAGTAACCATCACTATTAAGAGGACTTTGAGTCACGATTGTGACTACGGTGGCAATTCTTACCTGCCAGTAGGTTCTAGGCGGCCGGACTGCTGAAGTGGATCGGGTTGGTGCCGTTCAGCAAGACCCACGTCGCGACGGCCGCTGCGATCGCGACAAGAAACAGCCCGACCGTGATGACCCCGGGCCAGCGCGCCCGGCCGAACGCCTTCGCGTCCACCGAGTAGGCGCCCGCACCGGTGAAGAGCAGGGCCGTTGCGGCGAACGCCACCAGGAACGGCACGTTGAACGGCTGAGACCAGAACGCACCGGCCGAGACGTTGACGGCCCAGGCATCGATCATCGCGGCGATCACGGCGCAGGCGGCCACTGGCGTCAGCAAACCCAGCATGAGCAGAATTCCGCCCGTAGTCTCCGTGGCCGTCACCAGAATCGCGGCGAACTTCGACAGTTTGAATCCGTTGCTATCCATGAAACTCACGGCTGCGTTGATGTCGAGCGCCTTGATCAGGCCGGCCTGCAGCATCGTCGCGCCGGTGGCGATGCGGAGCACGAGCAGGCCGAACGAGCTCACTGAGTCGGTGGTGGCGGAGGCGTACCTGGTCGAGATCGCGTCGGTCGTGGCCATGTCAAGAAGCCTAAAGGTCTGTGCGGACGCTGAGAAACGCTCGTCAGGCCGGATTCGGTGAACGTTCCGTGGTCCAACGCCGTGATCACGGGTATTGGGGAAGCGGTTGACGACCTTAAGTTATCGCTGGTAACTTAACGTCGATATTAGGACTCTCCGGGAGGGGCCCGACATGTTGCGCAGGATCGCCCTACTTGCGATCGCCGCCCCGCGACGCATTCTCGCCGTCGCGGCGCTGGTCATGGTGGCGGCCGCGGTATTCGGCATACCGGTGGCCAAGAGCCTGTCGGCAGGTGGCTTCCAGGACCCGACGTCCGAATCCGCTCAGGCGACGAAGCTGCTGACCGAGAAGTTCGACCAGGGCGACATGCAGATGCTCGTCACGGTCACCGCGCCCGACGGCGTCAAATCGTCGAACGCCACCGCCGTCGCCACGGACATCGTCGACCACCTAAAGCAGTCACCGCACGTCGCCGGCGTGACCTCGGCGTGGACGGTGCCACCCCAGGCCGCCGCTGACCTGGTCAGCAAGGACGGCAAGTCCGGGCTGATCATCGCGGGCATCACAGGCGGAGAGAACAACGCCCAGAAGTACGCCAAGGCGTTGTCCGACCAATTCGAAGGTGACCGCGACGGCGTGACCGTGCGGTCGGGTGGCGTGGCCATGGTGTACGCGCAGATCAACAAGCAGACCGAGCGCGACCTACTGCTGATGGAGGCCATCGCGATCCCGCTGAGCTTCCTGGTGCTGGTGTGGGTGTTCGGTGGGCTGATCGCGGGCGCATTGCCCATGATCGTCGGCGGGCTGGCCATCGTCGGCTCGATGTCGGTGCTGCGGCTCATCACCTTCAGTACCGACGTGTCCATCTTCGCGCTCAACCTGTCGACTGCGCTGGGGCTGGCGATGGCCGTCGACTACACGTTGCTGATCATCAGCCGCTACCGCGACGAGCTCGCCGAAGGCACCCCTCGGGAACAGGCGCTGATCCGAACCATGTCGACCGCGGGCCGCACCGTGCTGTTCTCCGCGACGGCGGTCGCGCTGTCGATGGCCGCGATGCTGCTGTTCCCGATGTACTTCCTGAAGTCGTTCGCATACGCCGGCATCGCGACGATGGCGTTCGCGGCAGCCGCGGCGGTGATCGTCACCCCCGCCGCCATCTGGCTGCTGGGGGACCGCCTCGATGCGCTCGACGTGCGGCGGCTGTTCCGGCGCATATTCCGCGGACCCGAGGCGGCACCCACACCGAAGCCGAAAACCGTTGAGCAGCTGTTCTGGTATCGCTCGACCCGGGTAGTGATGCGCCGTGCCATCCCGATCGGCCTCGCCGTCGTCGCGCTGCTACTGGCTCTCGGTGCCCCCTTCCTGGGCGTGAAGTGGGGCTTCCCCGACGACCGGGTACTGCCCAAGTCCGCGTCGGCACACCAGGTCGGCGACCAATTGCGCAACGACTACGTCGACGACTCGTCGACGGGGATCACCGTCGTCGTACCGGACGCCACTGGGCTGGCCCCCGCCGCGCTCGAGCGCTACGCCGCCGACCTGTCCCGGGTGTCCGACGTATCGGCGGTGTCTGCGCCGACCGGCACCTTCGTCGGTGGCAACAAAGTCGGGCCGCCCACCGCGGCAACCGGTGTCGCCGATGGCAGCGCGTTCCTCACCGTAGGGAGCAGCGCGCCGCTGTTCTCCGATCGCTCCGGGGCGCAGCTCACCCGCCTGCACGAGGTTGCCGGGCCGGACGGTCGCGCGGTGCAGATGTCGGGCATCGCGCAGATCAACGAGGACAGCGTGGTGGCGATCACCACCCGCCTGCCGTGGGTCTTGGGTGTGATCGCACTGATCACGTTCGCATTGCTCTTCCTGGTGACGGGCAGCGTGGTGTTACCGGTGAAAGCCGTGGTGCTGAACGTGTTGTCGTTGACGGCGGCATTCGGTGCGCTGGTGTGGATCTTCCAGGACGGGCATCTCAGCGCGCTCGGCACCACCCCGACCGGCACGCTGGTGGCCAACATGCCGGTGTTGTTGTTCTGCGTCGCATTCGGGCTGTCGATGGACTACGAGGTGTTCCTCGTCGCGCGGATCCGGGAGTACTGGGTGAAGCTGCGCGCCGGTGCGCCCGTTTCCCCCGCCGGTTTACGGGCCATCAAGCTGGCCAGGACCGACAACGACGAAGCGGTGGCGCTCGGGTTGGCACGCACCGGCAGGGTGATCACCGCCGCAGCGGTGGTGATGTCGATCTCGTTCGCCGCCTTGATCGCCGCGCAGGTGTCGTTCATGCGGATGTTCGGTGTCGGGCTGACGCTGGCCGTGCTGGTCGACGCCACGCTGGTGCGGATGATGCTGGTGCCTGCCTTGATGCACGTGCTGGGCGGCTGGAACTGGTGGGCGCCCAAACCGCTGGCCCGCCTGCACGAGCGGATCGGCTTCAGCGAGTCCGGCCCCGACGAGGGCGACAGTCCGACCGAACCGAAATCCCACCGCACCATGGTCTCCGTGGCGGACGCTGGCTAGCGTGACGGTCCAGCCACTCAAGCGTCGCCGTGCGCCACGCGGCTCCGGCGAGCACCTGCGCGAGGAGATCCTGGACGCCACCACCGATCTGCTGTTGGAGACCGGCCACGCCAAGGCCGTCTCCATCCGGTCGGTGGCGCTGCGCGTCGGTGTCACCCCGCCGTCGATCTATCTGCACTTTGCTGACAAGGACGCACTGCTGGATGCGGTGTGCGCCAGGTACTTCGAGCGACTCGACGAGGTCATGCAACAGGTCGCGGCCGATCAATCGTCGAACATCGACCGGCTTCGCGCGCAGGGCCTGGCCTACGTGCGCTTCGCCATGCAGACCCCCGAGCTGTACCGCATCGCCATGATGGGCGAGGGCCGACTTGGCAGCGACGTCGACGTCACGCTGAACAGCTCGGCGTTCGTGCACATGCGCAACTCGGTGGAGTCGTTGATGGCGGAGGGCGTCTACCCGCCCGGCGATGCCACCATGGCGGCGCTGGAACTGTGGACCGTCGCGCACGGTGTGGCCGCGCAGCTGATTTCGCGGCCCTACCTGCCGTTCGGCGACGTCGAGGAGTTTGCCGACCGGATACTGAGCGCGGTCTGCTGCGGGCAGATCGCATACGGTGTGATGGGCCCCGATGTGACACCGCAGGAGGCCGTCGCGCGGATGAAGGGACAGACCGATGGCTGACGGCGGCACCGGAGCTGGGGGTCCCCCCGCTTGCGGGGGACAGCGGAGCGACCCGGGATTCAATGAAGTCGACAACCCATTCTTCGCGCGGCTGTGGTCGAAGCTCTCCACCCGCGAGCCCGAGTCGATCAAGCGGCTGCGACGGGAGAACCTGGCCGGGCTCACCGGGCGAGTGCTGGAGGTCGGCGCGGGCACCGGCACCAACTTCGAGTTCTACCCGGCCTCCGTCACCGAGGTCGTCGCCATCGAGCCCGAGCAGCGCCTCGCGGTGCTCGCGCGGCAGGCGGCCGACCGGGTGTCGGTTCCCGTCACGGTCAGCACCGAGACCGTCGAGCGGTACGGATCTGGCGAACCGTTCGACGCGGTCGTGTGCTCGTTGGTGCTGTGTTCGGTGCAGGACCCCGACCGCGTTCTGCGACAATTGTTTTCCACGCTGCGGCCGGGCGGGGAGCTGCGCTACCTCGAGCACGTGGCGAGCACCGGTCTGCGGGCGAGGATGCAGCGCCTGGCCGATGCCACGGTGTGGCCGCGGCTGCTGGGCAATTGTCACACCCACCGGCACACCGAGCGGTCCATCGTCGATGCCGGATTCGAGGTGGCCGACGCCCGCCGCGAGTGGGTGTTGCCTGCGTGGGTGCCGCTGCCCGCCTCGGAAACCGCGATCGGGCGGGCGGTCAGATGGACCTGACGCGGGGTCAGCCCAGCAGTGCGGGCAGTCGCTGCAACAAGCTGGGCAGCGCGGTGGCCGCGGGTTCGCGCAACGAGATCGACGCGCTGTCCGATAGCGGTGTCCGCTCGGGGTTGACCTCGATCACCGGGATTCCGTTGGCCAGCGCGAGCTCCGGTAGCCCCGCCGCGGGATAGACGATCGCCGATGTGCCCACCACGATGGCCACGTCGGCGGCGGTGACCGCGTCGACCGAACGCTGCCACGCCTCGGTGGGCAATGCCTCGCCGAACCACACCACGTCGGGCCGGATCAGGCCGCCGCACGCACACGTGGGTGGTTCGACCGTCTCGACCGGCTCCGGCATGGCGGGCAGCTCGCCGTGGTACCGCTGGTGGCAGCGGTCGCACCGGAATTCGAACAGGCTGCCGTGCAGATGATAGACCCGAGTGCTGCCCGCACGTTCGTGCAGGTCGTCCACGTTCTGGGTGACGACGTGCACCTCGGCGTAGTCCTGCCAAGCGGCGACCGCGCGGTGGCCGTCGTTCGGTTCGACCGTCTTCATCATGTAGTGCCGCCACAGGTACCACGCCCAGACCTTCTCGGTATGGCGATGCCAGCCGTCGGCGCTGGAGATCTCGTAGGGGTCGATTTTCGCCCACAAACCCGTCTCGACGTCCCGAAAAGTCGGCACCCCGCTCTCGGCGGAAATCCCGGCGCCGGTGAGCACGGTGACTTGCACGCCCCCAAACTAGCCGGTTTTTGTGATACTGGGCACGTGACCGATTTGGGGGAATGGGTCCAGGTCGACCCGCGCGCCGCAAGGCCGTTGTTCGATCAGTTGCGGACCCAGATCATAGAGGGAATCAGGGACGGCAGGCTGTCGCCGGGGACGCGGTTGCCCACCGTTCGGGAGTTGGCCGTCCAGACGAATATGGCGGTGAACACCGTCGCACGCGCCTACCGTGAGCTCGAGGCCGCTGGGCTGGTCGAAACACGGGGCAGGTTCGGCACTTTCGTCGCGCGGGTGGATCCGGCCGATTCGGCGATGGCATGCGCGGCGCACACCTACGTGGTGGCCGCCAGGGCACTCGGGGTGGAGAAGGCGGTGGCCATGCAGTACGTGGAGGCGGCGTTCGGTTAGTTTGGCTAGTCGCGCGGGCCCGGGCGCAGCCCGTCGATGACCACGTCCAGCAGCCGCTGTCGCTGCTCGGGGCCCCGACTGGGTTGCTCACCGACCCAGGCGATCGCGGCGGCAAGGTCCAGCACGTCGTTGATGTCGACATCGCAGCGCAGTAATCCGGCGTCGACGGCACGGACCACAAGCGCCGCCCCCACAGTTCGGGCCAGTACGCAACTGCTCTCCTCATCGGCTGCGGCCGGCGGGGGACTGGCCAGGGTCTTGGCCAACCCGTCGAACATGCCGCCCTGGTCGATGAACGCGTCCAGCCACCGTCGCAGCGCATCGAGTGGATCGGCCTTGTTGAGCAGTGCGGTGCCAAGCCGGTGGATGCCGACGAGGCCGTCGTCGATCACGGCGAGCACCAGCTCGTCACGCGTGGGGAAGTGGCGGTACAAGGTCCCGGGGCCGACGCCCGCCGCCCGGGCGACATCGTCGAGGGACGCCGTCACACCGTGACGTGCGAACGCATCGCGGGCGGCGTCGAGCAGCAACCCGCGGTTGCGCGCCGCGT
>JAVRPF010000917.1:0-3375 GCA_032162385.1 Mycobacterium sp. | reverse complement strand
GTCGGCGACGAGCACTACCGCGTCGCGCAGGAGGTCATCCGGATCCTGCAGCGTTACAAGGACCTTCAGGACATCATTGCCATCCTCGGTGTCGACGAACTGTCGGAGGAGGACAAGCAGCTGGTGTACCGGGCGCGCCGCATCGAGCGCTTCCTGAGCCAGAACATGATGGCGGCCGAGCAGTTCACCGGCCAGCCCGGTTCGACGGTGCCGCTGAAGGAGACCGTCGAGGCGTTCGACAAGCTGGCCAAGGGCGACTTCGATCATGTGCCCGAGCAGGCGTTCTTCCTGATCGGCGGCCTCGACGACTTGGCCAAGAAGGCCGAGAGCCTCGGCGCCAAGCTGTGATTCGACTAGTTGGGCGAGAGGTGGGTGTGCGATGGCTGAACTGAACGTCGAGATCGTCGCCGTCGAGCGCGAACTGTGGTCGGGTGAGGCCACGTTCGTCTTCACCCGCACTACCACCGGCGAGATCGGCATCCTGCCGCATCACATCCCGTTGGTGGCGCAGCTGGTCGACGACGCGATGGTGCGGGTCGAGCGCGAGGGCGAGGACGACCTGCGCATCGCCGTGGACGGCGGATTCCTGTCGGTGACCGAGGAAGCCGTGCGAATCCTGGTGGAGAATGCGGAGTTCGAGTCGGAGATCAACGCCGACGCCGCCAAGCGGGACTCCGAGTCGGATGACGAGCGAACCGCGGCATGGGGCCGGGCGCGGTTGCGCGCCCTAGGCCAGATCGACTGATCGCCGATGAGCGCGTCCATGATGGTCATGGCCGCGCTGGTCGGTGTGCTCCTGCTCGTCGTCGTCGCGCTGTGCTACCGGCTTTGGAAGCTGCGTCAGGTGGGCGGCACGGCCGCGATCCTGCGTGACGTTCCCGCCGTGGGCGGCCATGGGTGGCGCCACGGCGTGATGCGTTACCGCGGTGGGGAAGCGGGCTTCTACCGGTTGTCGAGCATGCGTTGGTGGCCCGATCGGCGGCTCCCCCGCCGAGGCCTGGAAGTCGTATCGAGACGTGCTCCGCGTGGCGACGAGTTCGACATCATGACCGCCGAGATCGTGGTGTTGGAGCTGCGCGACACCAGTCCGGAACGCCGGCGCGGCTACGAGATCGCACTGGATCGTGGGGCATTGACGGCGTTCACCTCGTGGGTCGAGTCGCGGCCGTCGCCGCGGGCGCGTCGGCGTTCGTACTAGCGGGTTTTAGCGCGCGGGCCCACCGGGCTGCCAGAGCACGTCACCGTCGGGGTTGGCCACTCGCGAAAGAATGAAGAGCAAGTCCGACAGTCGATTCAGATACTTCGCTGGCAGCACGTTGATCGACTCACCGTGTTGTTCGATGGCCCGCCACGCGGACCGCTCCGCCCGCCGCGCCACCGTGCGGGCCACGTGGAGTAGCGCCGACAGCGCCGTGCCGCCGGGGAGCACGAACGAATTCAGGGCGGGCAGCGGTTCGTTGAACTCGTCGCACCACGACTCCAGCCGGTCGACGTAATCCTGGCTGATCCGCAGCGGCGGATGCTCGGGGTTCTCGACCACCGGTGTCGACAGGTCCGCCCCGGCGTCGAACAGATCGTTCTGAATTTGGCGCAGCACGTTGAGGATGCGTTCATCGGGCTGTCCCACCGCCACCGCAACGCCGATGGCGGCGTTGGTCTCGTCGCAGTCCGCGTAGGCCTCGAGTCGCGCGTCGTTCTTCGACACCCGGCTGAAGTCGCTGAGTCCGGTGGTCCCATCGTCACCGGTGCGGGTATAGATGCGGGTCAGGTGGACTGCCATGAGTCAAACGGTACCCGGGACACCGTGTCGCGAGACTGACACTGACCCCCGTGCTGTCTACACTTGCCCGCGTGAACGAGCGATTCGTGGTGACCGGTGGTACCCGGTTATCGGGCGAAGTTGCCGTCGGGGGAGCAAAGAACAGCGTGTTGAAGCTGATGGCTGCGACGCTCTTGGCGGAGGGCACCAGCACCATCACGAACTGTCCCGACATCCTGGACGTCCCGTTGATGGCGGAGGTGCTGCGAGGACTCGGGGCGACCGTCGAACTCGATGGCGCGACGGTGCGGGTGACGTCCCCCGACGAGCCGAAGTACGACGCCGACTTCGCTGCGGTGCGCCAGTTCCGTGCATCGGTATGCGTGCTGGGGCCACTGGTCGGCCGTTGCAAGAAGGCGAAGGTCGCCTTGCCAGGGGGCGACGCGATCGGGTCGCGTCCACTCGACATGCACCAGGCCGGCCTGCGACAACTGGGCGCCCGGTGCAACATCGAACACGGCTGCGTGGTGGCGGAGGCGGATCACCTGCGGGGTGCCGAGATTCAGCTCGAGTTCCCGTCGGTCGGCGCTACGGAGAACATCCTGATGGCCGCGGTGCTCGCCGAAGGCGTGACGACCATTCACAACGCCGCGCGCGAGCCCGATGTCGTCGACCTGTGCGAGATGCTCAACCAGATGGGCGCCCAGATCGAGGGGGCCGGGATGTCCACGATGACGATCACTGGCGTCGATCGGCTCCATCCGACCGAGCATCGGGTCATCGGCGACCGGATCGTCGCCGCGACCTGGGGCATCGCCGCGGCCATGACGCGGGGCGACATCTCGGTGACTGGCGTCGATCCCCAACACCTGCAGCTGGTGCTCCACAAACTGCATGACGCCGGAGCCACCGTCACCCAGGACGACAACGGGTTCCGCATCGTCCAGTACGAGCGGCCGAAGGCGGTCAACGTCGCGACCCTGCCGTTCCCCGGCTTCCCGACCGACCTGCAGCCGATGGCGATCGGGCTGGCCTGCATCGCCGATGGCACGTCGATGATCACCGAGAACGTGTTCGAGGCGCGGTTCCGCTTCGTGGAGGAGATGATCCGTCTGGGCGCCGACGCGCGCACCGATGGCCATCACGCAGTCGTGCGTGGCATGCCCCAACTGTCCAGCGCACCGGTGTGGGCATCCGACATCCGCGCGGGTGCGGGACTGGTTCTGGCCGGTCTGGTGGCCGATGGTGACACCGAGGTACACGACGTGTTCCACATCGATCGGGGCTATCCGTTGTTCGTGGAGAACCTGGTGGCTTTGGGAGCCGAGATCGAGAGAGTAAGCTCTAACTAGTACCCGCGGCCCCAGCCGTACGGCTGGAGGACGGGGTTTGACCACTCCCTCTGGATGTATTACAGTTGTGGGGTTGCCTACTGACCGGGAAGTTCCGGTTAATCGGGTGTGTTGTTTGAGAACTCAATAGTGTGTTTGGTGGTTTTTGTTTGTTGTTTTTGCCATGCTCTGGCGTCCCGTGTTGGGGTGTGGTTGTTTGAATTTTTTGATGCCAGTTTGTTTGGTGTCTTTTTGTTAGGTCGGACTTGTTCTGATTCGAATTCA
>JAVRPF010000916.1:0-3723 GCA_032162385.1 Mycobacterium sp. | reverse complement strand
GGTCGTCATGGACGAGGTTGTCCACCAGCGGACGGAACACTTCGGTGTCGCCATGGGAGAACTGCCCTGCGGAAATCAGCCCAAGCACCGCCTTGAGCTCGTCGTTTCCGTCGATGTAGTCGGCGGGCCGGTACCCGTCGCGCTTGACCGCCTCGACCTCGGATTCGGTCAGACCGAACAGGAAGAAGTTCTCGGGCCCGGCCTCTTCGCGGATCTCGACGTTGGCGCCGTCCAACGTGCCGATGGTCAGCGCACCGTTGAGCATGAACTTCATGTTGCCGGTGCCCGACGCCTCTTTACCTGCGGTCGAGATCTGCTCCGACAGATTCGCCGCCGGGTAGATGAGGTGCGCATTCTGGACGTTGAAGTTCGGCACGAACGCGACCTTCAGGTAGCGGTTGACCTCGGGGTCATTGTTGATCGTCTCGCCAACGGCGTTGATCAACTTGATGATGCGCTTGGCCATGAAGTAGCCGGGGGCCGCCTTGCCGCCGAAGACGAACGCGCGCGGCGCTAGCCCGAGTCCGGGATTCATCTTCAGCAGGGAGTATTGCCTGATGATGTGCAGCACGGACAGGTGCTGGCGTTTGTACTCGTGGATGCGCTTGACCTGAATGTCGAACATCCAGGTGGGGTCCAACTCCACCCCGGTCGCCGAGTGGAGGAACTCCGCCAGCCGGGACTTGTTGGCGCGCTTCACGTCCCGCCACTGCTGGCGGAACTCGGGGTCGTCAATGAAGGCCTCCAGCCCGCGAAGTTGACCCAGGTCGGTCAGCCAACCGTCGCCGATCGTGCGGTCGAGCAGCGCGCGCAAGCCCGGGTTGGACAGGGCCAGGAAGCGACGCGGCGTGACGCCGTTGGTCTTGTTGGAGAAGCGCTCCGGCCACAGTTCGTAGAAGTCCTTCAGCACGCTGGCCTTCAGCAGGTCCGAGTGCAGGGCCGCGACGCCGTTGATCGCGTGGCTGCCCACGGTGGCGAGATGCGCCATCCGCACGGTCTGGCCACCGTCCTCGCCGATCAGTGACATCCGTCGCACCCGCTCGACGTCGCCGGGGAAGTGTGCCCGCACCTCGTCCAGGAAGCGACTGTTGATCTCGTTGATGATCTCCAGGTGCCGAGGCAGGGAGTCGCGGAAGAGGCCGAGCGGCCACTTCTCCAGGGCTTCGGGCAGCAGGGTGTGGTTGGTGTAGCCGAAGGTTGCGACCGTGATCGACCAGGCTCCGTCCCAATCGAGTCGACGTTCGTCGATGAGGATCCGCATGAGCTCCGCGACCCCGATTGACGGGTGGGTGTCGTTGAGCTGCAACGCAAATCGCTGGGGAAGCTCGTGCACCGACGCGTCTGCCAGGTCGTCCATGATGTGGACGACGTGCTGCAGCGAACACGACACGAAGAAGTACTGCTGCAGCAGGCGCAGCCGCTTGCCCGCCTCGGGCTCGTCGTTCGGGTACAGCACTTTGGTGACGGTCTCGGAGGTGACCTCTTCCTCGACGGCCTTGTAGTAGTCACCGGTGTTGAAGGCGTCCAGGGCAAACGACTCGACCGCTCGGGCGCTCCACAACGTCAGCACGTTGCAGGTGTTCACTCCGTAACCCTGGATCGGCGTGTCGTAGGCGACTCCCTTGATCACCTGCTTGGGCAGCCAGCGCACGCGGGTAGCACCGGTGTCGTCGACGTATTGCTCGGTGTGGCCACCCCAGTTGACGAGGTAGTTGACGTCGGGTTTGGCGATCTCCCAAGGGTTCCCGTTGACCAGCCAGTTGTCGGTCTTCTCGATCTGCCAACCGTCTGAGAACTCCTGCTTGAAAATGCCGAACTCGTAGCGGATGCCATAGCCGATCGCCGGTCGCTCGAGCGTGGCCAGCGAGTCGAGGTAGCACGCCGCAAGGCGTCCCAGGCCCCCGTTGCCCAACCCGGGTTCCGGTTCGCACGCGAGCACTTCGTCGAGGTCTTGGCCGAGTTCGTCCAGCGCCGCGCGGGCCGCTTCCTCGATCTGAAGGTTGAGCAGGTTGTTGCCCAGCTGCGGTCCCATCAGGAATTCGGCGGACAGGTAACAGGTCACCTTCCGGCCGAGATCGAGCGACGTCTGCGTGGATGCCACCCTGTTGTCCTGCATGCGGTCTCGCACGGACAGGGCGAGTGCCCGGTAATAGTGCTCGGGCTTCAGGGCGGCCGCAGGCCGGCCGATCGAGTAACGCAGGTGATCGAGGATGTCCCGGCGCAGCGCATCGGCGGACAGGCCGGTGCGGCTGGGTTCTTGGGGAGCGGCCTCGGAGGAGTTCGGAGCCCGGACGATATCGGTCACCGCGCGATTGTCGCAGCGGTGCGTGCACGCCGCACTCGCAACGGACGTCGCCAAGGTGAACGCGCGTCTACGGAGATGTGACGTCTAGCAGGGCAGGACGGGTCAGCCCGCGCCTTTGCCGTTGTCGACGCGGTACACCGAACCGTGGATGGCGGCGGCGTCGTCGCTGGCCAGGAACGCGATGGCCTTGGCAACGTCGGCGGTCTCCATGAACCCGCGAGGGGAGGCGATGCGCAGGATGAGGTCCCAGTCGGCGTTGTCCGGTGCTTCGAACTCCGTGGACTGCGCAGTCGGCATGCCGCCGGGGCACACCACGTTCACCCGCAGCTTCTCCTTGGTGAACTCCACCGCCAGCGCCTTGGTGAGACCGACCAGACCGTGCTTGGCCGCGCAATAGCCCGCCGAGTACACCTCGCCCTCCACGCCGGCTATGGAGGCCACGTTGACGATGTTGCCGCCCGCTTCCAGCAGATGCGGCAGGGCCGCGCGGCACAGGTAGAACGGGCCGTGCAGGTTGACCGCGAGGTCCCGCTCCCAGTCCTCGTCGGTAACCGCCACGGTGTGACGCATCTTGTGGAATCCGGCGACGTTCACCAACACGTCGAGCCTGCCGAAGGCGGCCACGCAGTCGGCCACGGCCTGCCGGCAGGCCGTGGGGGTGGTGACGTCCACCGACGAGTACCTGCCGCCCGGCACGTCGGCGAACACCACCGCCATCCGCGTTGCGTCGCGCGCGATTCCGAACACCGACGCGCCCCGCTCTGCGAACACCTTCGCCGTCGCGGCGCCAAGCCCCGCCGACGTTCCGGTGATCAAGGCGACCTTGCCCTCTAGTGACGTCATGGCTGCACCTTCTCATGCTGACCTGACGCCCACCGGTGCGCCGTCGGGCAAAGCGGTGACTTTGATGAATCGCACTGCGATACTCATCCCCATGACGATCGCCCGGGTGCTCGCCGTCGCCGCCGCCTTCGCGAGTGTGGTGCTGGGATTCGCCAGCCCCGCCCGCGCGGATCAGGTGATGGAGGGCATCTACACCTACACCCAGGGCGACGTCGTCGCGGAATGGACCGTCTACCCGATCTGCGTCCCCACCGTCGGTGATCTGCGGAACAACCTGGAGCTGCCGGTCGCCTGCACGCTGCACGTGTCGGCCAGACCAGCGACGAAGGCCAGCGGCGGCGACGCGAAGCTGACCGGCGGGCTGTGGGTGTACTCCAAGAACACGCAGGATGGCCTGCAGTGCGCCGACGGGAGCACGGCGGCGCTCCAGGAGACCTACAAGTTCGATGACCTCACCATGACCGGCACCCGCTCGGTGATCCACAACGATGTGTGCGGTCTGCCCGCCGACATCACCAACTACCCGTTCACGCTGGCGTACAAGCAGCCGCTGCCGATGCCCGTGGACCGCTATC
>JAVRPF010000915.1:0-4954 GCA_032162385.1 Mycobacterium sp. | reverse complement strand
GGCGCCCTGCTCGGCTTGCGTGGCGAATACGCGCACGTCCACCGCGGTACCCGCGTCGACCAACGCCGGGAACCCGCGCACGGTGTGGCTTCCAGTGGTGCGTTCCACGGTGCGCGGCAGATCGTCGAGGTCGTCGGGCCAGAGGCGCAGCCCGGTTCGTTCCAGATCGCCGGCCACCGCACCGGCCACGGCCTGCCGCACCGGCGTGGCGAGCCGCTCCTGCAACGCGTCGATGTCCTTGCCACGGGCCATCTCCGTGCCATCGGCGGTTTCGACGGCGAACGTCACCCGCAGATGGGCAGGCACCTTGTCCAGGTCGAACGCATCGATCGGCACCAGAACCCCTGAGCGCCTACGCAATTCGCCCTGCAGCGCCTCCAGTAGCGGTGCCCCGTCGGGGTCTAGCGTGGCGAGCACCGCGCGGGCGGTGTCGGGGGCAGGCACGAAGTTGCGGCGCAGGTCCTTCGGCAGCGAGCGGATCAACGCGGTGATCAGCTCCTCGCGCAACGCCGGTACGTGCCAGGCGAACTCGTCGCCGCCGAGGCGCGCCAGCACCTCAACCGGCACGTGCACGGTGATGCCATCGTCGGGGGCGCCCGGCTCGAACCGGTAGGTCACGGGCAGCGACAGATCGCCCGCCTGCCAGGTGTCCGGGCGGTCGGCGTCGGGGTCGTCGTTGCGCAGCAGGTCATCCCGGGTGAACGTCAGCAGGTCCGGCGTGCGCTGCCGCTGCTTCTTCCACCAGGCGTCGAAGTGCCTGGCCGATACGACGTCGGCGGGTACCCGCGCGTCGTAGAGGGCATAGATCTCGTCCTCGCCGACCACCAGGTCCCTTCGGCGGGCCCGCTCCTCCATCTCGGCGAGTTCTTCGAGCAGCCGGGCATTGTCGCGGAGGAAGTGGTGGCGGGTCTGCCAGTCGCCCTCGACGAGCGCATGCCGGATGAACAGCTCCCGCGCGACCTGCGGGTCGATCGACGCGTATCCGACGCGGCGGCGCACCACCAGTGGCAGGCCGTAGAGCGTCACGCGTTCGAAGGCCATGACCTCGCCGCGGCGGGCGCCCCAATGCGGCTCACTGTAGGTGCGCTGCACCAGATCTCCGGCCACTCTCTCGACGGCTTCCGGTTCGATGCGTGCGGCGATTCGACCGTATAGCCGACTGGTCTCGACCAGGTCGGCCACGACGATCCAGCGCGGGGGCCTCTTGGTGAGCACCGAGCCGGGCGCCAACACGAACCTCGAGTTGCGCGCGCCTTGATACTCCCGGGTCTCGCCCTCCCGGACCCCGACGTGCGACAGCAGCCCGGCGGTCAGCGCCGCGTGCACGCGCGCCGGGTCGGCCGGTTCAGCATCGGTCGATTCCCTGATGCCCATGTCGCGCGCGATGCTGCGGAGCTGGCCGACGAGGTCCTGCCATTCCCGGATGCGCAGGTAATGCAGGAACTCCTCGCGGCACATCCGCCGAAACGAGTTGCCGGTCCGTTCCTTTCGCTGCTCACCGAGGTAACGCCAAAGGTTGAGGAAGGACACGAAGTCGGAGTGTTCGTCGGCGAACCTGGCGTGCTTCTGCCGTGCTGCCTCCTCCCTGTCGGCCGGCCGCTCCCGCGGGTCGGGGATCGACAGCGCCGCGGCAAGGACAAGCACCTCGCGCACACAGACCTCGGCGTCGGCCTGCAGGATCATCCGGCCGATGCGCGGATCGAGCGGCAGCTTGGCGAGCCGGCGGCCCAGGCCGCTGATCGCGCCGTGCTGGTCGAACGCACCGAGCTCCTGCAGCAGCTGCACGCCGTCACGGACGCTGCGCTTGTCCGGCGGGTCGAGGAACGGGAAGACCTCCACCTCCCCGAGTTGCAACGCCGCCATCTGAAGGATCACCGCCGCGAGGTTGGTCCGCAGGATCTCGGGATCGGTGTAGCGCGGCCGAGACTCGAAGTCCTCCTCCGCGTAGAGCCGAATGCAGACGCCGGGCGCCACCCGCCCCGAGCGGCCGGCCCGCTGCGCGGCGGACGCCTGTGAGATGGGCTCGATGGGCAGCCGCTGCACCTTGGTCCGGCGGCTGTAGCGGGAGATGCGCGCGGTGCCGGGGTCGACGACGTAGCGGATGCCCGGCACGGTCAGCGAGGTCTCGGCGACGTTGGTGGCGAGGACCACGCGCCGGCCAGTGTGCGGCGCGAAGATGCGTTGCTGCTCCGCGGTCGGCAGCCGCGCGTAGAGCGGCAGCACCTCGGTGTGTTTGAGGGCGGCGCGCAATGCTTCAGCGGTGTCGCGGATCTCGCGCTCGCCGGACAGGAACACCAGCACGTCGCCGGGTGGCTCGGATTCCAGCTCGTGAATCGCGTCGACGATCGCCTCGGTGGGGTCGCGAAGCTCGGTGCGCACGACCTCGTGGTCCGGGTCGTCCGGATCGTCGCCGGTGGAGGCGGTCACGACGACTTCCAGTGGGCGGTAGCGGATTTCGACGGGGTACGTCCGGCCGGACACCTCGACGATGGGGGCACCACCGCCAGATCCATTTTCGGCACCGCCGAAGTGCGCCGCGAAGCGACCAGGCTCGATGGTCGCCGACGTGACGATCACCTTCAGGTCCGGTCGCCGCGGCAGCAGTTCGCGCAGGTAGCCGAGCAGGAAGTCGATGTTGAGACTGCGCTCGTGAGCCTCGTCGAGAATCAGGGTGTCGTAGCGCAACAGGCGGCGGTCGCGCTGGATATCGGCGAGCAGGATGCCGTCTGTCATCAGCTTGACCAGCGTGCGGTCGCTGGCCTGGTCGGTGAAGCGGACGGTGTAGCCAATGGCCTCACCCAGCGGAGTGTGCAGTTCGTCGGCGATGCGCTGGGCGACCGTGCGGGCAGCGAGCCGGCGTGGCTGGGTATGGCCGATGGTGCCGCGGATACCGCGGCCGAGCTCCAGGCAGATCTTGGGCAGCTGGGTGGTCTTGCCCGATCCCGTCTCACCGGCGACCACGACCACTTGATGCTCGTTGATGGCTTTGGCGATCTCGTCGCGGCGTTCGCTGACCGGCAGGTCGGGGTAGGTGATCGTAGGGACGGCGGCGATACGGGTGGCGATCAGAGCCTCGGCGGCGGTGAACTGCTCGGCGATCTTGTGGACGGCTGCCGGGTCGCTCCCGCGGAGACCCTTCAGTCGGCGACCGAGCCGGGCGGCGTCGCGGATCGTCAGACCGTCGAGCCGCGCGCGCAGCTCGGGGATGGACGGTTCGGACACTCGGGTGAGGATAGTTGCCGGCGGACCGATGACGCGCTCTCGACCACCCAGTTCGTACCTTGCCGCGTCTTCGGCTTACATGGAGACGGTGAGTCGGCGAATCCTGAGTGCCTGTTTCCGGTTGGTCCTGCTGTTGGCGCTGTGCGCAGGCCTGGTGTCCGGCTGCACCACCCCGCCGGGTGGTTCGCCGGCGGGGACGGCCACGCCGCCGGTATTGCCGACCTTCCCGACCGCACCGACCAAGACGCCGGAGCCGAAGCCGCCGACCGGTCCCCTGATGGCGTACCGGGCGTCGACCGAGATCGGTGTGGTGGACGGCACGGAGGTGTACGCCACGGCACCGGGCAGCTTCACCCCGTCCAGCGAACCCCTGCTCACCGAGGACGGCAAGTTCGCCTTCGCCCGTTCCGCAGACGGGAACGTGGTCTCGCTCGACGTGCGCAGCAAGGCCACCAGGGTCATCCCGTTGGCGCAGGCGCCGAGACTGGGCACCGGTGGTGCCAGCACGATCGTGTGGTGGGAGCAGCCGAACCGGCTGATGCAGCTCGATCTCGGCGACCCCTACCCCGTACCCAAGCTGCGCCAGACCGTGGACCTGCCGCCCGTCTACGGTTCCTCGCCGCCGGACCCGACGTTGCTCACCGCGCGGGGCGGCACCGCCATCGTCGCCCGTGTCGAAACCGCGCCATCGCCGTTCGGCGGCCCCGACACCCTCTACGCGGTGCGGGGCAATGCGGCGCCGACCTCACTGGGAGTCGTCGACGCCAACACGCCGGTTGCCGACGCGGCGCTCAGTCCCGACGGCGCCAGCCTGGTCTACGCCCTGTACCGGCGCTCGAGCGACTCTTGCGGAACGGCGGCCGTCGCGGTGGCCAATGCCGACGGGTCCCAGCAGACGTTCGACGTCGCCGCACCCGAGGCGCAGACCGGCTCGCAGGTGCTGCGGATGTGGTGGCAGGGATTCCTGCCCATGGCCCTGTCGCTGGCGACCTGGCGATGCGACCCACCCAGCTCCTACTCACCGCGGGTGTGGGAGCTCGGCGACGGTCGGCTCGTCCAGATGGACCCACCAACCGTGGCATTGCAGGCGACCGTGGTCACGCCAGGCCAGCGGGCGCTCATCATCCCGCAGGGCGGAGTTGCGCCCGAGGCGTCCGGGACGTTGGTGGTCGAGGACAGCGGCCGACGGTTCCCGGTCAAGCCGGACGTGGACGCGATCGACGTGATCCCGGCACCCACGCCGTAATGACCGATGAGTCCGCCGTGGCGGCCTCAGCCGGTGACCACATTGAGGACGAAATTCGCGTCGGTTTGATTGGGCACGTCGGGCGGCACTTGAATCGTGCCGTCACCGCGCGCGTTGGCGTAGATCCCGGTGCCCCCGACGATGGCGACACCACCGGGTGTCCCCGTGCCGAAGAGCGCTGCGGTGTCGGCCAGGCCTTGAATGGCGAGCTGTCCGCCTTCGAGAACGAAAGTGCCCTGGCAGAAGGCATCGCCGTTCGTCGCGTCGCCGCTGAGCGTCGTGCACTTGCCCGCTACGTGGCCAATGTTCGCTCCTCCGGCGTGATCGAACACGTCACCGGCGAAGAGGAACTCGTCGCCGGGGCCAGGCCCAGGATCACCGAGATCGACCATGGTCTGTTGCGTGTCGTGCTCGAAGAGGGTGAGTGTCGTGTCGGCCGCGGCCGTCTGACCGAACACTTCGATCATCGGTAGCGATACGGCGGCG
>JAVRPF010000914.1:0-5159 GCA_032162385.1 Mycobacterium sp. | reverse complement strand
GGATGCGGTTCGCCGGACTGCCCGGCCGCCAACGCGCGCCCGCCCGCTGGTGGAGTAGTGATTCACGTGCTGGCCGAGCAGGGCACGGTAGACGGAATCAGTCCGACACCGGGATACCTGCCCGGCTTCGGGATGCTGCCCGCCGAAGCGGTCCGCAACTCCACCAAGTACGCCAAGCGCGTCCCGTTGACGGTGCCGACGCAAGCCGAACCCGGCTACCGGCCGTCGGCGGCATTGACCCGTTTCGTCCGCTGGCGGGATCTGACGTGCCGGTTCCCGGGCTGCGACGCCCCGCCCGAGGCCTGCGATGTGGACCACACGGTTCCGCATCCGCGCGGGGCGACGCACGCGTCGAACAACAAGTTGTACTGCCGCACCCACCACCTGCTCAAGACGTTCTACATCGGACTCCGAGGGTGGGCCGAACGTCAATTCGACAACGGCACCGTCGTCTTGACCGCCCCGACCCGCCACACCTACACGACCTATCCCCACGGCGGCGCACTCTTTCCCGCGCTGGGTCAGTCCACGGGACAGCTACCGACCCCACCGCACGACGCGGCACCACACCCCGGCCGCAGTCTGGCGATGCCCACCCGGAAGAGAACCCGCGATCAGGATCGCCAAGCCCGGATCGTCGCCGAACGACGGGAACGCACCGAACTCATCGCCGACCAAAATCGGCAACGGCGCGCATGGCACGTCGCCAACTACGAACCGCCACCATTCTGAAGGGACGTCAGATCGTAGATCGTCACACCGCCCATCACGATCGGCGCGAAGTGCATCTGAACCCACTGCTGAATCTTGCCGCTGGAGAGCAGATGCTGGCCCCAGCGGTAGTCGGCGCGGTGGTCCCCCGTCATCGCGATGAAGTAGTGGATGTGGTGGGCGGCGACGAGTTGCTCGAACTGCTTCCGTGACGGCGACGGGTCGGAACCGTTGAAGCCGCCGACCGGCATCACCGGCTTCTCGGTTGCCAGTTGATAGCCCGCCGCGCAGCTGGAGCCCACCGTCGCGGCGACCCAGGTGAAGCGATCGGCGTCCACCTCGAGACGGTCGACCACGTCGGGACGCGGAGTGCCTGCCTGCATCAGATTGCAGCTGCCCTCCTCGATTGCCGGCGCACCGGACTCGGCCCGCTTGAACTCCGCCGCGGCCATGTGGGCGGCCGCCAATCCCGTCGGCGGGCCCGCGGCGGGCAATGCCCCGGACATCGGGTGCGCCACCGTGGTCACCGCATAGGCCAGCGGTCCCGCCAGACCCAACACGATGAGCGCCGCCCACGCGACGGCGTGGACGCCACGCCGCTGCGTCCACCGCGCGTCAACTCGCATCAGCCACACCAACAGCACGACGATGGCGGCCACCAGCACCCACCGCAGCCACGGTTGGTAGTGCGGAACATGGTGCAACACGGCGTATCCCGTCGCGGCTGTCGCGGCTCCGGCCGCAGCGAGGGTGGCCTGCGCCCACAACTGGACGCGGTGCTCCCAGCAGACCGAGACACCGATCCCCACCAGCGCCGCGACCGGCGGGCCGAGTATCACCGTGTAGTAGGCGTGGAAGATCCCGGCCATGAAGCTCAGCACCCCGGCGGCAGGGATCAGCCACAACCCCCACGCCAGGACCGACGCCCGCGCGACATCGCGGCGCGGCGCACGCCACCGCAATGCCAGCAGCGCCACCAGGAACACCGTCGCCGCGGGCAGCAGCCATGCGATCTGGCCAATCTGCGCGGCCTGGAACAGCCTGCCGAATCCCGGTCCGTCAGGGCCATGGGCCAGTGTCGCGGAGGGCTCCACCGGTGCCCCGACGGCGCCGACCTCGTGGCCACTGATCCGGCCGAACCCGTTGTAGCCGAACGTCAGTTCCAATTCCGAGTTCTGTTGCGAGCCGCCGATCCACGGCCGGTCGTCGGCGGGCCACAGTTGCACCAGCGCCACCCACCAGCCGCCGGCCAGGACGGCGACGGCGACGGCGAGGGCGACCTGCCACAGCCGACGCACCCAGGACGGCGGACCCGTGACCAGGTACGGGACGAACAACGCAGGCAGGATCACGACGACCACCAGTTGCTTGGTCAGGTAGCCGCAGCCGACCAGCACCCCGCACAGCACCAGCCAGCGTGTGCGCCCGTCGTCGACGGCACGCAGCGCCGCCCACAGCGCGGCCACCAGCAGCAGCATCAACAGCGCGTCGGGATTGTTGTGGCGGAAGATGGCCACCACGACCGGGGTCAGGGCAAAGATCAGGCCCGCGGTGAGAGCCGCCAGGTCACCGAACCTGCGGCGCACGGTGTCCCACACCAACGCCACGGTCGCCACGCCCTCCACCGCCTGCGGCACCAGGATGCTCCACGGGTTGAGGCCGAACACCCGCACCGACAACGCCATCAGCCACAGGGACATCGGCGGCTTGTCCACCGTGATGGAGTTCGCCGCGTCCGACGATCCGAACAGGAACGCCTTCCACGATTGCGAACCAGCCTGGGCCGCAGCCGAATAGAACGCGTTGGCCCAACCCTGCGCGCCGAGGTCCCACACATACAACACCGCGCTGCCGATCAGCAGCGCGGCGAGCGACCAGCGGCTCCGACTCACATGCGGTGTACCCCGAACACCCGCCGCAACGCGACGAACCGGACCACGGTGGCGACCAGGTTGGCGACGACCAGGATCGATAGCTCGACCACCTTGCCGACCGTCGGGTCGAAACGGTGCAGCACGTACAGCGATCCACTGGTGATGGCCAGCCCGAACGCGAACACCGCGAGCCCGTGCATCTGATGGCGGGCGACACTGCCGCGGCCGCGGATGCCGAACGTGAACGCCCGGTTGGCGGCGGTGTTCACAATTGCCGTGAGCAGCAACGCGGTGAGGTTGGCGGTTTGCGCACCCGTCGTCGAGTGCAGCATCAGATACAGCAAGGCGTACGCCAATGTGCTTGCCACGCCGACGATCCCGAACCGCATCAGCTGTCCGACCATGCCGTGGGGCACCCCCGGTATCAACGGTTCGCGGCCGAGACTCGCCTGCAGTTCGCGCACCGGCAGCCCTCCGGTGGCCAGCGCCCGGCCCACCCGCCAACACCCCTTGAGGTCGTCGACCGCGGTGCGCAGCACGTCCACCCGGGAGTCGGGGTCGTCGATCCAGTCGACGGGCACCTCGTGGATCCGCAGCCCGGCCCGTTCGGCGATGACCAGGAGTTCGGTGTCGAAGAACCATCCGGTGTCGGCGACCAACGGCAGCAACTGGTGCGCCACGTCGGCGCGGATCGCCTTGAACCCGCACTGCGCATCCGAGAAGCGCGCACCCAGCACGCCGCGCAGGATCAAGTTGTAGCTGCGCGAGACGAATTCGCGCTTGGGACCGCGGACCACGCGCGACGATGCCGACAGCCGCGATCCGATCGCCACGTCGGAGTGCCCCGAGATCAGGGGGGCCACCAACGGCATCAGCGCGGTCAGGTCGGTGGACAGGTCGACGTCCATGTAGGCGACGACCGTCGCCGTCGACGACATCCACGCCTCACGCAATGCGCCACCGCGGCCCTTCGCGTCGAGGTGGAGGACGTCGACGTCGGGCAGTTCCCGCGCCAGCCGTCGCGCCACAGCGAGAGTTCCGTCGGTGCTGGCGTTGTCGGCCACCGTGATCCGGGCCGGGTAGGGCACCTCGGTGGCCAGAAAGTGGTGCAGGCGCCGGACGCTGCCGGGCAGGTCGCGTTCCTCGTCGAACACGGGGATCACGATGTCCAGGACGTAGTCGCGGGCCGCGTCGCGCTTGCCGACGGGCGCCGTCGGGCATCCGGCCAACTCGGCCGGGCCGGGACCTGCCAGCTCGGTCATGGCGTCAAACATCGCCGAGCAAGCTGCCACCGATCTGACCCTCGGCTGGGAACTTACTGACAGCGCCCCCCTCCGGGATGGCATGCTCGACCGCATGCCGTCCGTCTTCACCATGATCATCAACAAGGACCTGCCCGGCCGATTCGTCTACGAGGACGACGATGTGGTGGCGTTCCTGACCATCGAGCCGATGACGCAGGGCCACACGCTGGTGGTGCCGCGGGCCGAGATCGACAACTGGCAGGACGTCGACGCTTCGGCGTTTGGTCACGTGATGGCGGTGTCGCAGAAGATCGGCAAGGCCGTCTGCAAGGCGTTCGGCGCCGAGCGCTCCGGGCTGATCATCGCCGGGCTGGAGGTGCCGCACCTGCACGTGCACGTCTTCCCGGCGTACAACCTGACCGACTTCGGCTTCGCAAACGTCGACCGCAACCCATCGCCCGAATCGCTCGACGAGGCGCAGGCCAAGATCAAGTCGGCCCTGGCCGAACTGGACTGATTTTCAGCCGACCGGCACCGCCACGTCGGCGATGCGGGGCAGATTGACGGTGAACCGGCACCCCTGTCCTGGCGCGGTGGTGACGCTGACCGTGCCGCCGTGCGCGTACACCAGCGAGTCCACGATCGACAGCCCCAGACCGGTGCCGCCGCTGGCCCGCGCACGCGACGAATCGGTGCGGTAGAACCGCTCGAATACCCGGCGGGCGTCCTCGCCGCTCATGCCGGGCCCCTCGTCGCAGACTTCGAGCACCGCGTTGTCGCCGTCGGTGCCGACGCGCACCGCGATGTCCGCCGACTCCGGCGTGTGCTGCAACGCGTTGGACACCAGGTTGCTCAGCACCTGCCGAAGCCTGGCCTCGTCGCCGAGCACCTCGGGTGTGCCGGGCCCGTCGAACACCTCCATGTTGATATCGCGCTTCGGCGCCACCGACCTGGCGTCGTGCACGGCGTCGCTGGCCAGAGCCAGCAGGTCGACGCGGTTTCGTTCCAGCGGGCGTTGCGCGTCGAGGCGGGCCAGCAGCAGCAGGTCCTCGACGAGCAGACCCATCCGCCACGACTCGCTCTCGATGCGGTTCATCAACAACTCGACGTCGCGCGCCGCGCCTTGACGGTACAACTCGGCGAAACCGCGGATGGTGGTCAGCGGCGTGCGCAGTTCGTGGCTGGCGTCGGTGATGAACCGGCGCATCCGGTCCTCGGAGGTTCGCGCCTGCTCGGCCGACGACTCCGACGATGCCACGGCGCGCTGGATCTGGGCGAGCATTCCGTTGAGCGCCAACGATAATCGGCCGACCTCGGTGCGCGGATCCCG
>JAVRPF010000913.1:0-13008 GCA_032162385.1 Mycobacterium sp. | reverse complement strand
GCCGATCCGATCACCTCGGAGCCGAGCAGGTCGACCTTGGCGGCACGTCCCGCGCCCGACGTGCCGCTCACGGCGACGACGGTGACGGCGGGCTCGACCAGGTCCTCGGCCACCGCGGGCAGCAGGGCCAGCAGCGCGGCCGTCGGGTAGCAGCCCGGCACGGCGATGCGCTTGGTTCCCCGCAGCGCCTCGCGGCCGCCGGGCAGCTCGGGCAGTCCGTAGGGCCAGCTGCCTGCGTGCGCCGAGCCGTAGAACCGCTCCCACGCGGCCGGTTCGCTGAGCCGGAAGTCGGCGCCGCAGTCGACTATCAGCGTGTCCGGTCCCAGTTGATCGGCCAGTGCGGCGGAGTGGCCGTGCGGCAGGGCCAGGAACACGACGTCATGACCGGCCAGCACCTCAGGGTCCGTTGCCTCCAGCACGCGATTGGCCAGCGGTAACAGGTGCGGGTGGTGCTCGGTGAGCGCGGTACCCGCGCTCGCCGCGGCGGTCAGCGCACCGATGGTCAGCCGCCCGTCGGCATACGCCGGGTGGCCGAGCAGGAGCCGCAGGATCTCGCCGCCCGCGTAGCCGCTGGCACCGGCCACTGCCACTGAAGTCATGCGTGGATTCTGCATGGTTATGCAGACAGGTGCAAATTCATTTAGCGGACGAACGCCTCCGCATCACCAACGAAACCTTCATGTCCGTCTCCTCAAGCCGGCGAGGGGAAGCGCCGCTGAACGTCAGGTCCGCCCGGTATTGCCGAGGTGTCTTGCCGAACCAACGTCGGCACGAACGGTTAGCCACCGGCATCCTGCTGAAGTCCGGTCGCGAACTCGAGGCCGACATCATCGCCACGGCGACCGGCCTGGACATCCAGATGCTGGGCGGGATGGAGCTTTCGGTCGACGGTGAGTCACGCAAGCTGCACGACCAGATGACCTACAAGGGCGTGCTCGTGGAGAACATTCCCAACCTGGCCTGGGTCTTCGGCTACACGAACGCGCCATGGACCCTGAAGTCCGACATCGCCGGCGAATACCTGTGCCGTCTGTTCAAGCACATGGACGACCACGGCCACACGGTGGCAACGCCCCTCGACATCGAGGACTCCGCGATGGACATCGGAATGTTGGACCAACTGCAATCCGGCTACGTCCAGCGCGCCAAGAACACCATGCCGCGCCAGGGCTCCAAGAATCCGTGGAAGGTGCTCATGGACTACGGCATGGACTCCAAGATGCTGCTCCACGACCCCGTCGACGACAGCCTGCTGCAGTTCGACACGACAGCGGTGGGCACGGTTGCGGTCTGAACACGGCTGCCCGCCAACAGATACCGCCACTAGCTTGTTCTTGAAAGGTCATCATGAGAATCAACAGACACGTCATCCGGGCCGGGTTGCGAACCTCGCGACCACTGTTCGCATCCCAGCGCATTTCGGTCGACGGCAAGCGCACACTCTTCGACGCATTCACGAGTGCCGCCCGGCGCCCTCCGAAGGGCACCCGCTTCGACCGCATCACCGTCGCCGGTGTTCCCGTCGAGCGGGTGCGCACACCGCGGGGTGATGCCAACGGAACCCTGATCTACCTGCACGGCGGCGCCTACGCGCTGGGGAGCGCCAAGGGCTACCGTGGTGTGGTCGCGCACCTGGCCTCGGCGGCCGGCATGACGGCGCTCATCCCCGAATACTCCCGGGCACCGGAAGCTCGATATCCTGTCGCCCTCGAAGAGATGGTCGCCGTGTACTCGCGACTGCTCGAAGAGAGGCTCGACCCGAAACGCACGGTCATTGCCGGCGATTCGGCCGGCGGCGGACTCACGCTGGCGCTCGCGATGGCCCTGCGGGATCGCGGGATCTCCGAGCCGGCCGCGCTGGGCTTGATCTGCCCGTGGGCCAACTGGTGGGGGACACCGCGGCGGCGGGACCAAAGCCTTTCTGCCGTATGTGATCGCGTCCGGGGACGGGCACATCGTCAACGTCTCCAGCTTGTTCGGGCTGATCGCCGTGCCCGGCCAAAGCGCCTACAACGCCGCAAAGTTCGCCGTGCGGGCTTCACCGAGGCGTTACGTCAGGAGATGTTGGTCGCCAAGCACCCGATCAAGGTGACGTGCGTGCACCCCGGCGGAATCAAGACCGCCGTCGCCCGCAATGCCACCGTCGCCGAAGGCCAGAGCGCTCAGGGCTTTGCGGAGTTCTTCGACAAGCACATGGCGATCCATACGCCGGAAATGGCCGCCGAAACGATTCTCAACGCAGTCTCCAGGGGCCGCGCCCGAGTAGTGGTCGGCGGGGAGGCGAAGGCCCTCGATGTGCTGGCCCGCCACCATCGGCTCGGGGTATCAGCGGATCATCGCGTCAGCGGTGTCCAAGTCCTTCCCCTGGGCGAAGTGACGCACTATTTGCGCTGCGTGGCGCCGACCCGCTCGGCCGCAACAGCCACCGCGGCGTCACGCGCCGCGCTCGCCTCGTCCTCGGTGAGCGTCCGGTCGGGTGCCCTGAACCGCAGCGCCAGCGTCACGGACTTGCGGCCCTCGCCGATCTGCGGGCCGATGTACACGTCGAACAGGCGGACGTCCTCGAGCAGTTCGCCTGCACCCTCGCGGACGGCGTCGACGACGGCCTGCGCGGCGACGTCGTCGGCCACGATCAGGCTGACGTCCTGGAACACCGCGGGGAAAGGGGACACCCAGGGCAGCGGCAGCCGTTCGACCAGCGGCACCGCATCGAGGTCGAGTTCCACCGCACACGTGCCCTTCGGCAGGCCGGCCCGTTCGATCACCGCAGGGTGCAACGGGCCAGCGTGGCCGACCACGGTGCCGGTCTCGGAATCACCGAGCAGCACCTCGGCGCAGCGACCCGGATGCCACGGCAAATGCTGGCTGGCGCGCAGGGTGAACTCGACGTTGCAGGCCCGACCGATGATCCGGACCGCCTCGAACGCGTCGGACGCCTCGACCTGCCGTCCCGGTCCCCACGGGCCTGCGGGTTCACGCAGCCCCGTCAACACCGCGGCGACATGCACCGGTTGCCGTGGCAGGGAGTCGTCAATGGCGGCGATCTCGTCGTCGGTGGGCCGCCGGCTGACCGGGATCGGCTGAAGTGATCTCGTCCGCGGTGTCGCCTCGGCGATCTGCTCGATGGCGAACAGCGCCACGTCGGACGTTCCCCGCGAGACGTTGCGCGCCAACGCCTCCAACATGCCCGGCAGCAATGTCGTCGCCAGATGCGGGCGGTCGGACTCCAACGGATTGAGCACGGACATGGTGGCCCGACGCGGATCGTCGGCGGCCAGTCCCCACGTGTCGAATACTCCGGCGGGCAGAAACGGAGTGGGCAGGATCTCGACGAACCCGTTGAGCGCCAGCGACTTCCCGATCGCACGGCGTCGCTCTTGCGCTGCGGTGAGGCCCCGCCCGGCGGGCGCCAGCGGCAGAATCGACGGAATCTTGTCCAGGCCCTCGAGGCGCAGCACCTCCTCCACCAGGTCGGCCGGCTGCTTGAGGTCGGGCCGCCAACTCGGCGGGGTTGCGGTGACCTGGTCATCGGACGTCGTCACCCGCGCGCCGATCTGGGTCAGTCGGCGTGCGGTGGTGCCCGCTGGGTAGTCGATGCCCGCGGTCCGGTCCGGGAGGTCGACGGGCATGGTCACCGGCGGCGGCGACCAGTCGTCCCGCGGCGGGTCGCCACGCCAGTCGGTCAACGTGCGCTCGACGGTTCCGCCCGCGATGTCGGCCAGCAGTGCCGCGCAGCGATCAAGCGCAGCCACCGAGATGTCTGGGTCGACGGTGCGTTCGTAGCGACGACCGGCCTCGCTGACCAGGTGCAGGCGGCGCTGGGTGCGCGACACCGCTGCGGGATCCCACACCGCGGCCTCGAGCAGCACGTCGGTGGTGCTGTCCCGCATCTCGGTGGTGCCCGCACCCATCACACCACCGATCGCGGCGGTGGCGACGTCGTCGACGATCAGCACGTCACTCGGATCGAGTCGGCGCTCGACGTCGTCGAGGGTGACCACGGTCTCCCCCGCCTTGGCGAAGCGCACGCGGAACCCGCCGGTGATCAGTTGCCGGTCGTGAGCGTGCATCGGATGGCCGATCTCGAGCATGACGTAGTTGGTGACATCGACCGCCGGTGAGATGGAACGGATTCCGCTCAGCAACAGCCTGCGTTGCATCCACCACGGCGACACCGCATTCGCGTCGATACCCGTCACGGGGCGCAGGCCGAACCGGAGGACACCGGTTCCGGGGTCGATGGTCAGCGGCCAGGCCTCGCCGTCGGCAGGCAGCGGCGCGACGTCAGCGGGATCGACGAAGTCGAGGTCGTAGGCGCATGCGATCTCGCGCGCCATCCCCCGGATCGACAGGCAGTACCCGCGATCGGGAGTGATCGCCAAGTGGAACACCACGTCTTCGAGACCGAGCAACTCGACCGCATCGGCACCAGGTTCGGCGGTACCCGGCGGCAGCACCAGAATGCCGGACTGGTCGACGCCGAGATTGAGTTCGGCCGCCGAGCAGATCATCCCGTCCGAGGTGTGGCCGTAGGTCTTGCGGGTGGCGATGGTGAATTCGCCGGGCAGCGTCGTGCCGGGAAGTGCGACCACGACGAGGTCGCCCACGTTGAAGTTCGTTGCTCCACAAACGATGTCGCGCGGGGCGCCCTCAACGTTGCGGGAGCCGACGTCGACCTTGCAGGCCCGGATCGGCTTCTTGAACTCGGTGAGCTCCTCGATCTGGATGACCTTGCCGACCGTCAGTGGACCGGTCACCGGGCCGACCGGGATGATCTCCTCGACCTCGTGCCCGATGCCGATCAATGTCCGCTCGAGTTGGTCGGCGGACACATCCCAACCCGGTGCGCCGGCTCGGACGACGTCACGGAGCCAGCTGTGGGGAACGCGCATCAGGCCCCGACCCCGAACGGCAGGGAGAACCGCACGTCGCCCTCGACCATGTCGCGCATGTCGGGAATGCCGTTGCGGAACTGCAGGGTTCGTTCCAGACCCATGCCGAACGCGAAGCCCGAGTACGCTAAAGGGTCGATGCCGCACGCGATCAGCACGTTCGGGTTGACCATGCCGCAACCGCCCCACTCCACCCAGCCGGGGCCGCCCTTCTTGTTCTCGAACCAGACGTCGACTTCTGCCGACGGCTCGGTGAACGGGAAGAAGTGCGGCCGGAACCGGGTGCGGCCCTGCGGTCCGAACTCGGCTCGCGCCAACGCATCCAACGTGCCCTTCAGATGGGCCATGGTCAGGCCGCGGTCCACTGCGAGCCCCTCGACCTGATGGAACACCGGGGTGTGCGTGGAATCGAGTTCGTCGGTGCGGAACGTCCGGCCGATCGACACGATGTACACCGGCAGTTCGCGCTCGAGTAGCGCGCGGATCTGCACGGGCGAGGTGTGCGTACGCAACACCTGCCGGGACCCCTCGGGCGCGACGTGGAACGTGTCCTGTTCGCTGCGCGCCGGGTGATCGGGCGGGAAGTTCAGTGCGTCGAAGTTGAACTGCTCGGTCTCGACCTCCGGGCCCTCGGCGAGCTCCCAGCCCATCGCGACGAACGTGTCGGCGACGTGCTCGGCCAGGATCGTGATCGGGTGCCGCGCGCCGATCGGCTGGCGCGTCGAGGGTAGCGTGACGTCGATGCGCTCGGCCACCAGAACCGCGGCGTCGCGTTCGGCGCGCAGCACCGCGAGACGCTCGTCGTAGGCGTGCTGCGCATCGGTGCGGGCCACGTTGACCAGGCGCCCGGCGTCGGCGCGGTCGGCCTTGGGCAGCGAGCCGAGTGCCTGACGCGCCAACGCGATCGGCGACCGCTCGCCGAGGTACTCGGTCTTGGCGCGGGCCAGCGCATCGAGGTCAGCGGCCAGATCGAAGGCATGGCGAGCCGCGCTGACGGCCTTCGCGAGTGCGTCCTCGGAGAGGTCGATGGGCTGATCAGACACCCGGCGATCATAGGCGATGGCCGGATGTGGGCCGCGACACGCGATAGTCTCACGCCGTGATGATCCGGCCGCTCATCGTCGCGATTATCTTCCTCGCCGGCGTGCTGGCCACCCTGCTGGCCGTGATTCGGAGCGGCTGGTGGACCCCACCCGCCGCCATCCTGGTCGGTCTCGCGGCGCTCGGCACCTGGGATCTGCTGCAGACCCGGCACACCATCCTGCAGCTCTACCCGATCATCGGGCACGTCAGGTTCCTCATGGAGTTCATCCGGCCCGAGATCAGGCAGTACTTCATCGAGTCCAACACCGAGGCCGCACCGTTCGACCGGGAGACCCGCGACCTGGTCTACGAGCGTGCCAAGGCCACCAAGGGCGACGAGCCGTTCGGCACCGAGCGCGACGTCAACGCGATCGGCTACGAGTTCCTGCGGCATTCCATCCGGGCACACTTCGCCGAGAACCTCGACCCGAAGGTGCGCCTCGGCGGCCCGGACTGCACCCAGCCGTACGACATTGCGATGCTCAACGTTTCGGCGATGAGCGCTAAGGCGCGCTGTCCGCCAACGCGATCGAGGCGCTCAACGCGGGGGCGGCGCGCGGACACTCCGAACCTCCGCGTCATCGCCCCATCGTGGCGAGCACCTCGTGCGTCTTCGACCGCGAGCCGTATTCGCTAGTGCCGAAAATGTAGGCTCTTCACCACGGGTGCCGACTCCGTCGAACTGAGGAAAGTTCCGGATTCCAGATGCACAACTTGGATAACTGGGCCAGGTCCCACCGCCACCTATTTGAGTATCGGTGCTCCCGACGCGGGGCAATGAGGTGAACTGGAGTTGTCGATGCGTCGAGATCGTTCCCCAGTGCCAGTTGGGCGGCGGACCGACCGCCACCAACCCAGCAGAGCGCCAAGCACCGCGCCGGCCGCGCCACAGACCGTCGCGACCAGAATCGACGGACCGGTGCTCGCCAGGATCATGAAGCCGAACGCCGCACCGACCACCAGCAGCACGACCCGCGCAAGCGTCCACGGCCCGGGCCTGCCGAACCGCGTCGCCACCAGCATCCCCAGCGCCAGCGCCACGGCATGCCCGACGTCGGTGAAGTCACGGCCCACCCAGACCACGGCCACCCCGACCGCCAGCCACCAACCGATCCAGGTGGGGCGCCAGCGGCGGGGCACGGCCCCGGTCAGCGTTCCGAGCACGGCGGTGGCGCCGTAGCTCATGCCCACGTCCTGCGCCCGGGTGATGGAGACGGGCAGCCAGGCCAGGTTCACTGCCGCGGCGAGGCCTAGCGCGACGAGCAGCGTCGCACCGATGTGGCCTGCAGCGAACGCCACCACCAGACGCCCGCTGCGCCAGAGGAGTTCGGCCAGGCCCATCAGGCACACCAACCCGGGCATCCATACGTAGGGGGCACCGGCGTCGACGACGAACGCGCTACCGACCAGCGTCCCGATGTGTCCGTGGTTGAGGTTGTGCAGATTGGTGCTGGCGTGCCGGATCACGCGATCCGAAGCGGTTGGGCCGAGGACGGAGAGCGTGGTGGTGACACAGACCAGGATCACCGCGTATGTCACGGTCACCCGCAGCCGGACCAGCCCGGACAATGCTGCCGACACCATCACCAACCACTATGCGCCAGAAGAATCGGCTTCCCCGTCATCCGCACCTGGCAAATCCCTGCGAATTCTCATGCGGTACATGGCCAGACCCTCCGGGACCCCGGCGATCTTCGGCGAGAACAGTTGCTTGCGTATCCGTTTCGCCGTCACGCCGAGTGCTTCGAATTCGTCGTCGGTGATGCGCTCCAACGTCGTCTGTGACACGACGAGTCCGCCCCGTGTCGCGCGTTCCATCACCCTGGCCGCAATGTTGACGTCGACTCCGAGCCAGTCCGAACCCATCCGCTGCGGCCTGCCGGTGTGAATGCCTGCCCGCATCCGCGGCGTATAGCCGTCGATTTCAACGGTTTTCACTGCCTCGAGCGCCGCGACGACCGCCCGCACCGCGGTGATGGGATCGGAGAACACCGCCATGGCGCCGTCCCCCATCCGTTTGACGATTCGCCCACCCGTGGCCAGCAGCGGCGGCTCCATCACCTGGGCGACGCGCCGCAACAGCCGCAATGTGGCGTCGTCACCTGCGGCCAGGGACCACTCCGAGAAGCCGACGAGGTCGGTGAACACCAGCGTGACCTCGCGGTTGGCGGGCCGCCCGGAGACCCGCTCGGTCAGCGCCTGCCATACCTGCAGGCCCGCGAGGCTCACTTCCCGCGATGCGGCATCGTGGTCCAGCAGCCGATCCGCGGCGCGTGCGGCGGCCCGCGGACCACCAAGGCCCGCGGCAGACAAGGGATCCCCGAAGTCCGGATCGCCGGGCAGCGCGCGACGGGCGCGCCTGATGACGGCGATGACGTCGGGGCTGTGGTTGGTGTTCTTCAGCCAGGCCAGCCGTCCGCTCGGTTTGATCCCCGAGTCGCTTCGCCCCTGCCCGCCGGATCGTCCCTCGAACGATTCGACATCCACAGCGCCACCCTAGGTGGTCCTCCCGGCATCCACCGAAGCCGCTGGTCATGCCGATCTTCACCTGTCGACGTCGACCTTGCTCACACGGACGTCGCAGGTCGGTAACGGTGCCGTCCGACGCGCCCGCAGATCGTGGACAACGCGTGTTGTCAACATTATCGTGGGCCGCACACCATCGGTTGGAACTCAGCGAGGACACGATGACCGGGAGATCAAAGACGACCGCGAAGGCCGGCGCCTCCGCCGATCCCCTCGGCCCCGACTCCCTGACCTGGAAGTACTTCGGCGACCTGCGTACCGGCATGCTGGGCGTGTGGATCGGTGCGATCCAGAACATGTATCCCGAACTCGGCGCCGGGGTGGAGGAGCACTCGATCCTGCTTCGCGAACCGTTGCAGCGGGTGGCCCGGTCGGTATTCCCGATCATGGGCGTGGTGTACGACGGCGACCGCGCCGCCGAGACCGGTGCGCAGATCCGCGGATACCACGAGTCGATCAAGGGCGTCGACGGCGCCGGACGGCGCTACCACGCACTCAACCCGGAGACCTTCTACTGGGCGCACGCCACGTTCTTCATGCTGATCATCAAGACCGCCGAGTACTTCTGCGGCGGCCTCACCGAGGCCGAGAAGCGCCAGCTGTTCGACGAACACGTGCAGTGGTACCGGATGTACGGCATGAGCATGCGACCGGTCCCCAGCACGTGGGAGGAATTCCAGGAGTACTGGGAGGCCAAGTGTCGCGACGAACTCGAGATCAACAAGGCCACGTTGGACATCTTCTCGATCCGGATTCCCAAGCCGTGGTTCGTCCTGATGCCGACGCCCATCTGGGACCAGATGTTCAGACCGCTGGTCGCCGGTCAGCGGTGGATCGCTGCCGGGCTGTTCGACCCGGCCGTCCGGGAGAAGGCGGGCATGCGGTGGACGCCGAGCGACGAGGTGGTGCTGCGCCTGTTCGGCAAATTCGTCGAGATGGCCTTCGTCGTCGTGCCCGACGAGATCCGGCTGCACCCCCGCGCGTTGGCGGCCTACAAGCGCGCAGCGGGCCGTCTAGCCGCCGACGCCCCGCTAGTGGAGGCGCCCCGGTTCACCGCTCCGCCGCGCGATCGCCGGGACATGCCGGTGCACTATGTGCCGCGCCACAAGTCCCTGGCCGAGCGCGCCGGGCTGCTCGTCCACACCACGTTCTCTCTGGCCGGTCTGCGGCCTGCTCGCGGTCGGCAAAAGGCAGGAAAGGCAGCCTGATACATGCTCGAATGGTCCGACGTGGATATCGCCGTGCGCGACGCCGTTCGCCAGTTCGTGGACAAGGAGGTCAGGCCCCACTTGGACGAACTGGAGGACGGCGACATGCCGCCCTATCCGATCATCCGCAAGTTGTTCACCACGTTCGGCATCGACGCGATGGCCAAGGAGTCGCTCGAGAAGCGACTGGCCAAGATGCGCGACGGTGGCTCGTCGTCGAAGAAGGCGCCGTCGGGCGGCATGTTCGGCGGCGGGACCGACCAGGCGAGCATGGGCTTCGTCGTGGTCAGCGAACTGTGCCGGGTCAGCATGGGCGTGGTGACGGGCATGGGTGTCAGCCTGGGTCTGACGGTGCCCACCATCGCCTCCCGCGGCACCCTCGCCCAGCAGGAGCGCTGGCTGCCAGGACTGGTGACCTACGAGAAGGTCGGCGCCTGGGCGATCACCGAGCCGGACTCCGGTTCGGACGCGTTCGGTGGCATGAAGTCCTACGTCGTGCGCGACGGGGACGACTACATCCTCAACGGGCAGAAGACCTTCATCACCAACGGTCCCGACGCCGACGTCACCGTGGTCTACGCGAAGCTGGACGAGGGTGATCCCAATGTCGAGAAGCGTGACCGCAAGGTGCTCACGTTCGTACTCGATCACGGTATGGAAGGCTTCGTGCAGTCGAAGCCGTTCCGCAAGATGGGAATTCACAGCTCGCGCACCGGCGAGTTGTTCTTCAACAACGTGCGACTCGGTCGCGACCGGCTGCTCGGCGAGACCGAGGACAACAAGGCAGGCGACGGACGGGACAGCGCCAGGTCGAACTTCGCCTCAGAGCGGATCGGCGTGGCGGCAATGGCACTCGGCGTCATCGAGGAATGCCTGCGGCTGTGCGTCGACTACGCCAAGACCAGAACGTTGTGGGGTCGGGAGATCGGCCAGTTCCAGCTCATCCAGCTCAAGCTCGCGAGCATGGAAGTGGCGCGAATGAACGTGCGCAACATGCTGTTCCGCGTGATCGAGGCGTCTCAGGCAGGCACGCCGATCTCGCTGCCGGAGGCGTCTGCGATGAAGTGGTACTGCTCGCAGACGGCCACCGACGTGGCGATGGAGGCGATCCAGCTGTTCGGCGGCAACGGCTACATGACCGAGTATCGCGTGGAGCAACTTGCGCGCGACGCCAAGTCGTTGATGATCTACGCGGGAAGCAACGAGGTGCAGATCACCCACGTGGCCGGCGGTCTGCTGAGCGGCTAGCCCTGCGCACGAGCGCTCTGATAGAGGCAGATCGCGGCCGCCGCAGCCACATTCAAGCTTTCCGCGCCACCGCGCATCGGGATGTGCACCCGCGCGTCCCCCAACGCCGCAACGTAGGACGGCAGTCCGTGGGCCTCCGGTCCGAACAGCCACGCGGTGGGCGTAGCCAGGTCGGCCTCCAGTTCGGGACTGTTGAGTGACACCTCGCCATCGACGGTGGTGGCGAGCACCCGCACACCGGCTTCCTGCAACACCACGATCAGGTCCGCGGTGTCGGTGAGCTCGAGTACGGGTATCGAGAAGATGCTTCCGGCCGAGGCGCGCAGGCACTTTCCGTTGTAGGGATCGACACTGTGCCCGGCCAGGACGACGGCGTCGGCGCCCATGGCGTCGGCCAGCCGGATGAGCGTGCCGGCGTTTCCGGGTTCGGAGATTCCGACGGCGACCAGCATCAAGCGTGGATTCGTGGCGAGCACGTCGGTCAGCCGGACCTCCGGCAACGAGCACACCGCGACCAGCCCAACGGGTGTCACGGTGTCCGACAACGCCTTCGCGGCCCGTTCGGTCACCACGTATACGGGTGCGCCGTCGAGCATCGCGCCAAAGCGGTGGAGTGCGTCCTCGGTGGCGAACACCTCACCAACGAGACCGCGCCGCAACGCTGCCTCGACGAGATTGGGTCCCTCGGCGAGGAAGCGTGCGGCGCGGGTGCGGCCCACGTGGCGGTGCAGCTTGGCCGCTGCCACCACGCGAGCCGATCGCTCGGTGAGCGGGGAGCCCGGATGGGAGCTCAGGCGGCCTCTCCGGACGGAGCGTTGACGTCCTCCGGCAGTGCAGCCTTGGCCACGTCGACCAGCGCGGTGAACGCAGCCGGGTCGCTGACCGCGATCTCGGCCAGGTTCTTGCGGTCCACCTCGACGCCGGCGGCCTTGAGGCCCTGGATCAGCCGGTTGTAGGTGATGTCGTTGGCCCGGGCCGCCGCGTTGATCCGCGAAATCCACAGCTTGCGGAACTCGCCCTTGCGGGCCCGCCGGTCGCGGTAGGCATAGGTCAATGAATGCAGTTGCTGCTCTTTGGCCTTGCGGTAGAGCCGGGACCGCTGTCCGCGGTATCCCTTCGAGGCCTTGAGGACGGTACGCCGCTTCTTCTGGGCGTTGAGTGCGCGCTTCACGCGTGCCATGGGGTGTTCCTATTCTCGTGCGGTCGTTACGGGGTGCCGCGCTCAGCCGTTGAGCATCTTCTTCACGCGGCTGGTGTCGTTGGCAGACACCGTGGTACGGCCGTCGAGGCGGCGGGTGCGCTTGCTCGACTTGTGCTCAAGGAGGTGCCGTTTGTTGGCCTTCTGGCGCACGATCTTGCCGGTTCCGGTGACGCGGAAGCGCTTCGACGCTCCGCTGTGGGTCTTGGCCTTGGGCATGCTGTCCTCTAGTTCTGTGGTGAATCGGTTCAGTTATGGAGCTGGTGGCGCTTCGCTCGGCGGCGCTGCCACGGGCTCGGCGGGGGCCGGTGCCGCTCGCTGCGCAACCGGTGCGTCGGCGTCGTGCGCCGCCTTGGCGCGAGTCTTCGCACCGCGGTGCGGCGCCAGCACCATCGTCATGTTGCGGCCGTCCTGCTTGGCGGACGTCTCGACGTAGCCGTAGTCGGCGACGTCGGCGCCGAGGCGCTGCAACAGCCGGTAACCCAACTCGGGCCGCGACTGCTCACGTCCGCGGAACATGATGGTGACCTTGACCTTCGATGCGGCCTCGAGGAAGCGGACGACGTGTCCCTTCTTGGTCTCGTAGTCGTGCGGGTCGATCTTGGGTCGGAGCTTCTGTTCCTTGACGACGGTCTGCTGCTGGTTCTTGCGAGACTCGCGCGCCTTCTGAGCCGTCTCGTACTTGAACTTGCCGTAGTCCATGATCTTGCAAACCGGCGGTTTGGCGTCTGGGGCTACTTCGACGAGATCGAGATCGGCGTCCGCGGCGACGCGGAGTGCATCTTCGATGCGCACAATGCCTACCTGCTCACCACCCGGTCCGATAAGGCGGACTTCAGGTACGCGGATGCGC
>JAVRPF010000912.1:0-5301 GCA_032162385.1 Mycobacterium sp. | reverse complement strand
GGTCGGCGGCAAGAGTCTGCTGGGCAGGCGCACCATCCTGGCCCACGGCGTGCACTGCCAGGACGTCGAGCTGGCCCGGATGGCCGAGACCGGCACGTCCATCTCGCACTGCCCGATCTCCCAGCTGTTCCTCGGTTCGGGCACGATGCCGTGGAAGCGGACGGTGGCGTCGGGTGTGAACATCTCGGCGGGAACCGATTTCGGCGGCGGCGACGAGTGGCTGATCCCTCGGGTGATCGGCGACGCGTTCAAGGTGCACATCACCGAACCGGGCGACGACTGCGTGTCCATGCACCCGGCCGAGATGCTGTTCGTCGGCACCCTGGCCGGCGCGAGAGCACTGGACATGGAGAACCGCTTCGGCAACTTCGACGTCGGCAAGGAAGCCGACTTCGTCGTCGTCGATCCGTCCGGCACGCCCGCATTGCACGCCACGCTCATCAACGCGGTCCGCGCCGATGACCCCGACCTGGCGCGGGAGCAGAGCCTGTTCGCCTTGTTGATGGGCATCCGGGAGTCGTCCATCCCCGAGGTGTACGTACAGGGCCGCATGCTGGCGGCGGACTAGGCGGCGGTCATGGCCTCGACAACCGCCGTAACGATCTTCCATCCGGTGCAGGATGCAAGGGGCTTCGATACCTGGCTGTCCGAACTGCGGGCGTCGGCCTTGGCCGCCGAGGGCGCCGTGTCCACCAGCCTGTCGGTACACGACGAACCGGGCCTCGACTGGGCCTTTGCGGTCACCTTCTCCTCCGGGGCCGCACTGCACGATTGGCTCGACAGCCCGGGCCGCCGGTCCGTGCTCGAAGCGGGTCAGGGTCTCGGATTCTGGTGCAGAACAACTGATCTGGTTGTGCCCGAGGGCAGCGATGCACCCGCGGGAGTCAGCCGCATTCCGGCATAGCGTTGCCGCCGGCAAGGAATCCGACTTCCGGGCCGTCCAGTCCCGACTGGTCGCCGCCAGCTCACAGTTCCCCGGCTACGAAGGCACCGTCCTGCTGCCTGCCGACTCCGGCGGCGAATGGCTCACGATCCTTCGATTCAGGACGGCTGCCCACATGTCGGCATGGTTGCGGTCGCCCGAGCGCGACACCGCGCTCCCGGGGTTGCGGTCCAGCCTGACCAAGGGCTTCTCGTCGGTGTCGAGCACGACACCGTTCGCCACCACCGTGCGCGTCCAGGACGGCCGCACGCTGATGACACCGAACTGGAAGTCGGCGATGTTGGTGCTGCTTGTTCTCTATCCCACGGTGATGGTGTTGTCCCGCTTCTTCGGGCCGGTGCTGGATCACGCAGGCGCCGAACCGTGGCTGGTGTTGTGGGCCAGCCAGATCGTCAGCGTCTCAGCGTTGCAGTGGTGGCTGATGCCCAGCGTGACGCGGCCATTCCGCAATTGGCTTGACCCGGTTGATGGAGCGGGCTTGCGGATCAGTGCGATCGGCGCGGCGGTGGTGATCGTGGGATACGGCCTCACGCTTGCGTTGTTCGCGTCGGTCAAGTGGCTTCAGTTCTGGGACTTCGCGGACTGAGGGGTCACCATGTCCCCGCCGCATGTCCCCGCCGCATGTCCCCGCCGCGACGTCCTCGACCGCGTCGGCAGCGTGGTCTGGGCCACCGTCGCGGCGCAGTTCGGCGCTGATGGCGTCGAGTCGCCAGCGGACGTCGGGATCCCCCGCGACGCCGAGGAGCGCGGCCCGCAGATCGTCCGGTGGGGGCGGGTCCGACGCCAGGTGCACGCCGACCCCGATGGCCGCCAGTTGTTCGGCGTTGCCGAACTGGTCGACGGCCTGTGGAACGGCAACGGTAGGCACCCCGCACCACAACGCCTCCGTGCAGGACCCCATCCCGGCGTGCGTGACGAAGGCGTCGGCGCGTTGCAGGACAGCGACCTGGGGTACGAAGTCTGGTTGTCGCGACTGACGGTTACGGATAGAGGTACTGGTGAGTTGTGATGCGTCGGGCCGGGCAGCATCCACGTCCCACCGTGGTAGTCGCGCCGTCCCGACCGCGGTCCACATCGTGAGACCCCCGATCACCGTGGCGCTGAGTGCAGCGGAGAGTCCGACCGAGACGCTGAGCGGTACGAGGTAGATCAGCGGGAGGCGCAGCGCCGCTTCAAGAATCATTCCGATCCCCCACACCCAAGCGGATCGTCTGAACACCCGTCGAACGGCCGAGTCGTCGTGGTAGGCCTGAGCCAGTGCGTCCGCGGCACGGGGGCGCCACGTTTGGAACGCGATGAGCGTCAGCGGGCGTTTGGTGGCCAAGCTTGCTAGGAACAGGCCACCGATCAGTGCCCCTCCCACAGAGTTTCTTCGCGAGCATGAGTCGCGGGTCACCGACGACGAATGCCAGCGCGAGACCCACGCCAAACACGAGCATCATCATCGCGGCGAACCAGGTCATTCGACGGGACCGCAGCGCAACCCAGAACACCCTGCCGCCGGCGAACAGTGTCGCCGCCAACAAAGCAGCCCAGTCCGATGCTCCGAGGATCTTGAGCGTGTAGAAGCCGAAGACTGGGATGCCTGCGTCCCAAAGCAGTCCCAGCAGGGGTCGTACCGAACTCTTGAGCGACTCGCTGTTCTCGATCACATTCCTATACTGACATATCAGTGGTGACATGTCATCTGTGGAACTTGCGTCCGTACGAACGCGCACGGTCGGCCTGGCTGGGCACCTGGAAAATTGATCAGAGTTGAGCGGAACAGACTCAACCTTGACGGCGTTGAACAACCCGACAAGCATTTCCCTAGACGAAATTGGAGGTGTCGTGGACTCGTTCAACCCGACCACGAAGACTCAGGCGGCGCTGACCTCGGCGTTGCAGGCGGCCACCGCCGCAGGCAACCCGGAGATCCGTCCTGCTCATTTGTTGATGGCGCTGCTGACGCAGAACGACGGCATCGCCGCCCCGCTGCTCGAAGCGGTCGGTGTCGAACCCGCGACCATCCGGGCCGAGGCCCAGGGCCTCGTCGACCGGCTGCCGATGGCCAGCGGCGCCAACTCGACGCCACAGCTCTCCCGGGAGTCGCTGTCGGCGATCACCGCGGCCCAGCAGCTGGCCACCGAGATGGACGACGAGTACGTCTCCACCGAACACCTGCTGGTCGGCCTGGCCACGGGTAGCTCGGACGTCGCCAAGCTGCTCACCGGCCACGGCGCGTCGCCGCAGGCGCTGCGCGAGGCGTTCGTGAAGGTGCGCGGCAGCGCCCGCGTCACCAGCGCGGACCCCGAGGCCACCTATCAGGCGCTGGAGAAGTACTCCACCGACCTGACCGCCGCGGCGCGTGAAGGCAAGCTCGACCCGGTCATCGGCCGCGACAACGAGATTCGTCGCGTCATTCAGGTGTTGAGCCGTCGGACCAAGAACAACCCGGTGCTCATCGGCGAGCCCGGCGTCGGCAAGACCGCCATCGTCGAGGGCCTGGCCCAGCGCATCATCGCAGGCGACGTGCCGGAGAGTCTGCGCGACAAGACGGTCGTCTCGCTCGACCTCGGGTCCATGGTGGCCGGCGCGAAGTACCGCGGTGAGTTCGAGGAGCGGCTCAAGGCCGTGCTCGACGACATCAAGAACTCTGCCGGACAGATCATCACGTTCATCGACGAGCTGCACACCATCGTCGGCGCGGGCGCCAGCGGCGAGGGCGCGATGGATGCGGGCAACATGATCAAGCCGATGCTGGCCCGCGGCGAGCTGCGGATGGTGGGCGCGACCACGCTCGACGAGTACCGCAAGTACATCGAGAAGGACGCCGCCCTGGAGCGGCGCTTCCAGCAGGTGCTGGTCGGCGAGCCGTCGGTGGAGGACACCGTCGGCATCCTGCGCGGCCTGAAGGACCGCTACGAGGTGCACCACGGCGTGCGGATCACCGACTCCGCACTGGTGGCCGCAGCCACGCTGTCCGATCGCTACATCACCTCGCGCTTCCTGCCCGACAAGGCCATCGACCTGGTCGACGAGGCGGGCTCGCGGCTGCGGATGGAGATCGACTCCCGTCCCGTCGAGATCGACGAGGTCGAACGCCTGGTGCGTCGCCTCGAGATCGAGGAGATGGCGCTCGCCAAAGAAGAAGACGACGCGTCCAAGGACCGTTTGGAAAAGCTGCGCGCCGAACTGGCCGACAAGAAGGAACAGCTCGCCGAGCTGACCACCAGGTGGCAGAACGAGAAGAACGCCATCGACATCGTCCGCGATCTCAAGGAACAGCTCGACACCATGCGCGGTGAGTCCGAGCGCGCCGAACGCGACGGCGACCTCGCCAAGGCGGCCGAGCTGCGCTACGGGCGCATCCCCGAGATCGAGAAGAAGCTCGACGCCGCACTGCCTCAGGCGCAAGCCCAAGAGAACGTCATGCTCAAGGAGGAGGTCGGCCCCGACGACATCGCGGAAGTGGTGGCGGCGTGGACCGGTATCCCGGCCGGGCGGATGCTCGAGGGCGAGACGGCCAAGCTGCTGCGCATGGAGGACGAGCTCGGCAAGCGCGTCGTCGGCCAGCGCAAGGCGGTGCAGGCGGTCTCGGATGCGGTGCGCCGCAGCCGCGCCGGCGTCGCGGACCCGAACCGACCCACCGGCTCGTTCCTCTTCCTCGGCCCGACCGGCGTCGGCAAGACCGAACTGGCGAAGGCGCTGGCGGACTTCCTGTTCGACGACGAGCGGGCGATGGTCCGCATCGACATGAGCGAGTACGGCGAGAAGCACTCCGTCGCGCGCCTGGTCGGTGCGCCTCCCGGCTACATCGGCTACGACCAGGGCGGTCAGCTCACCGAGGCGGTGCGCAGGCGCCCGTACACGGTCGTGCTGTTCGACGAGGTCGAGAAGGCCCACCCGGACGTCTTCGACGTGCTGTTGGCCGTGCTCGACGAGGGCAGGCTGACCGATGGTCAGGGCCGCACGGTCGACTTCCGCAACACCATCCTCATCCTGACGTCCAACCTGGGCTCGGGTGGCAACCATGAGCAGGTGATGGCTGCGGTGCGGGCGGCATTCAAGCCGGAGTTCATCAACCGTCTCGACGACGTGCTGATCTTCGACGCCCTGCAGCCTGACGAACTCGTCCAGATCGTCGACATCCAGCTGGCCCAGCTGCAGAAGCGGCTGGCGCAGCGCCGGCTCACCCTCGAGGTGTCGTTGCCCGCCAAGAAATGGCTGGCGGACCGTGGCTTCGACCCGCTCTACGGGGCCCGGCCCCTGCGGCGGCTGGTACAGCAGGCCATCGGCGACCAACTCGCCAAGCTGCTGCTGGCCGGCGAGGTGCACGACGGCGACGTGGTGTCGGTCAACGTCAGCGCCGACGGGGA
>JAVRPF010000911.1:0-9183 GCA_032162385.1 Mycobacterium sp. | reverse complement strand
TGGGCGACAGGCGATACGCTCCCTCCAACGCCCTCAACAGGGAGCTCGACACCAACGACCAGGTGACCGACTTGCGATCCGAGGGCCAGACGTAGGTCAGCACCATGGTGTCCCTCAGCACGGCGGCGTCGAGCAGCAGTCGCGCCGTGCGTGGGTAGCCCTCGTCGTCGACGTCGAGGACCTCGGTCTCCTTGTACTCCGCGACCCAGTCCGGGTATGAGCCGATGTCGGCGATGACGTCCATCACAGTCGCCGGGTCGGCATCGATGTATATCGTCTGCGCAGTCTTGTCCGCCACGTGTTCTCTTCCGGGTCGCTCGGTGCGCTGAAGGGCAGACACGCGCCCTTCAGGACAAAAATGTACCCGCACCCCCTGATGCGAGGCCTGTTTTCACGCCAGCCGGGAGACCCCGACCGGGCGTGTTTCCTCGAGATTCCGTTTCACCTCGAAGGCCATCTTCTTGCCCGCCACCCGGCGCCGGTGGTTCAACTTGGCCAGGTCCATCCTGGCCAGCTCCCAGGCCGTCGCTCCCGCCGGCTCGGCATGCAGGAAGTAGTGCAGGATGACGCCGTCGAGGACGGGCTGCAGCCACACCTCCATGGTTCCGGTCAACGCGCCGGTCACCGTCCATCGGTGCCCCATCGGACCGCGGTCCTCGATCACCGTCAGCCGAAGGTCCGGCCACCACCGCCGCCAGTTCACGGGCTCGGCGACCGCGGTACCCACGTCGACAGGGTCGGCGCAGACGAAGGTCTCGTCCGCGATCTGGATGCTGTTCATCGCCGAATAGCTTCACACACGAGAGTCCGTCTGCGTCGGTGGGCAGCCGACTAGGCTATCCGCAGGCAACGCCGCTACCACTGCTGAGAGGCCAGGACCGTGTACGAGTTCAGTGTTCCCGCATCGTTCACTGTCGGCGACCTCGACAACGTCGCCAGCTCCGTGTTCGCCCACGAACGCGACGATCCCGACCACGCAATCATTCAACGGTTGATCGACGGGACGTGGTCGGATGTCACCTGCGCCCAGGTCGCCGCCCAGGTCCGCTCGACCGCTTTGGGTTTGATCGCCGAAGGGGTCGGCGCAGGCGACCGGGTCGCGGTGCTGTCGGCGACGCGCTACGAGTGGGCGATCATCGATTTCGCCATCCTGGCCGTCGGCGCGGTCACCGTGCCCATCTACGAGACCTCCTCGGCCGAGCAGGTGCGCTTCGCGCTTTCCGACTCCGGTGCCGTGGCGGCGTTCGCCGAGACCGACGCGCATGCCGACACGATCGAGCAGCTCAGGGGCGATCTGCCCGAGCTCCGCAAGGTGCTGCGGATTGACGGGTCCTCACAGTCCGCACTCGACGAGCTCGCCGAGACGGGCAAAAGCACCTCCCCCGCGGACCTCGACGACCGGCTGTCGGCCATCAAGTCGTCCGACGTCGCCACGCTCGTCTATACGTCCGGCACCACCGGCCGGCCGAAGGGCTGCCAGCTGACGCATTCGAACCTGCTGCACGAGATGCGCGGCGCCAAGTCGTGCTTCCCGGCACTTTTGGACAAGGGCGAGAAGCTCCTGGTGTTCCTGCCCCTGGCCCACGTGCTCGCTCGCGCCATCACGATCGCGGCCTTCGCCAACAAGGTCACGCTGGGCTTCACAAGTGACGTCAAGAACCTGGTGCCCACACTCGCGGTGTTCAAGCCGACGCTGGTGGTCTCGGTGCCGCGCGTCTTCGAGAAGGTCTACAACACGGCCGAGCAGAACGCCCGCAACGACGGCAAGGGCCGGATCTTCGAGATCGCCGCCAACACCGCGATCGAGTGGAGCCAGGCGCAGGAGGCCGGAGGGGCGGGTCTGGTGTTGAAGGCCAAGCATGCGGTGTTCGACCGGCTGGTCTACGGCAAGCTGCGCGCCGCGCTGGGCGGCAATTGCCGCGCGGCCATCTCCGGCGGCGCCCCCCTGGGCGCGCGCCTCGGCCACTTCTACCGGGGTGTCGGCCTGACCATCTACGAGGGCTACGGACTGACCGAGACCAGCGCCGCCATCACCGTCAACCGGATCGACGACCTCAAGGTCGGATCTGTTGGAAAGCTGTTGCCGGGCAACAGCATGCGGATAAACGACGACGGCGAACTGCTGGTCCGCGGCGGCGTGGTGTTCAACGGGTACTGGCACAACGAGGACGAGACGAAGGCGGTCCTCTCCGACGGCTGGTTCCACACCGGCGACCTCGGCGCGATCGACGGCGACGGGTTCCTGACCATCGTTGGGCGCAAGAAGGAGATCATCGTGACGGCTGGCGGCAAGAACGTCGCCCCGGCTCTACTCGAGGACCGGCTGCGGGCGCATCCGCTGGTCAGCCAGGCGATGGTCGTCGGCGACGCCCAGCCGTTCATCGCTGCACTGATCACCATCGATCCCGAGGCGTTCCCGGCGTGGAAATCCCGCAGCGGCAAGGATGCGTCCGCCTCGGTCGGCGACCTGGCCGACGATCCCGACCTGAACTCTGAGATCGACCTGGCCGTCAAGGAAGCCAACCAGGCGGTGTCGCATGCGGAGTCGATTCGCAAGTTCCGCATCCTGCCGGTCGACTTCACCGAGGACACCGGCGAGCTCACCCCGACGCTGAAGGTCAAGCGCAAGGTCGTCGCGGAGAAGTTCGCCAGCGACATCGAAGCGCTCTACACCAAGACCTCCGCGTAGCAGGCCGCTAGCCGGACAGGAGCTCACCGAGGCGCTGCGCCTTGTAGCGCCACTGCCAGTTGTCGACCACCCACCGCCGGCCGGCCGCGCCCATCCTGGCGGCCCCATCGGGATCGGCGAGCACGTCGCCGACCGACGCCGCGATCGCCCCGACGTCCCAGCCGTCGACCACCAGCCCCGTCTCGCCGTCGACAACGGACTCGGGCGCACCGCCGGAGCGTCCCGCCACCACCGGTACGGCGGTGGCCGACGCCTCCAGGTAGACGATGCCGAGACCCTCGACGTCCAGGCCCGCGCCGCGGGTCCGGCACGGCATCGCGAACACGTCGGCCATCGCGTGGTGCGCGGGAAGTTCGTCGTCCGGCACGCCGTCGGTGAACACCACGTGCTCGGCGACCCCGAACTGGTGCGCCAGCCGGTGCAGCGTGGTGCGGTACGGCCCGCCCCCGACGATCACCAGGGCAGCACCGTCGATCCGTTGCCGGATGGCAGGCAGTGCACGGATCAGCATGTCCTGACCCTTGCGCGCCACGAGGCGTGACAGGCACAGGATGACGGGCCGGTCGCCGACGCGGTACCGCGCCCGCAACTCGGCCCGCGCGACCGAGTTCGGCGCGAACCGGTCCGTGTCGACCCCTGGCGCGAGATGCTCGAGGGCGGCCCGTGGCCCGAACGCCGAGGCGAACCTGTCGCGGGTGTAGTGGCTGATGAACGTCACGACGTCGGTGTCGTTCCCGATGCGCCGCAACGCCGTTCTGGCCAGCGGCAGCATCGACCAGCCCACCTCGTGCCCATGCGTGCTGGCGATCACCCGACTGGCCCCGGCGTCGCGGGCCAGCGGGGCCAGCAGGGCCAGCGGCGCGGCGGCGCCGAACCACACGGTGTCCACGTCGCGGCGGGCGATCAGCCGTCGCATCCGCACCGCGACCGACGGCTCGGGCACCATCAACGTCGTCGGGTGACGCACCACGTCATAGCCGTCGGCGGCGGCCTGGGCGTCGAAGGCCTCGCATCCCTTCCATTTCGGCGCGTAAACCGTCAGCGTGTGCGTGCCCGTCTTGGCCAGTTCTCCCACCAGGTTCTCCAAGTAGGACTGAATGCCGCCGGGTCGCGGCGGAAAGTCATTGGTCACCAGCAGAATTCGGGCCATCGGGGTCAGGCTATCCGCTCAGCCACTGGCGCCAGGAAGCCACCACGTGGGTCAGGTCGGCGCCAAGGGTGCCGCGGACCGCGGTCGCGACGTCGGGATGACCGGGGCGGCACGCCTCCAGGTATAGCCTGCGCAGAGTCGGCGTCCCGTACCGGTCAGCGACGAAGCGGGCGAACCACCACGCCCGGTCGTAGCCCAGTGACCGTGTCGCGCCCGCGGTGTCGAGATCGGCGTCGGTGGGCAACCGGGCCAGGTCGGCGGCCTGTGCGGGTCCCGGCCGCGCCTGAAACGGGCGTCCGACGAAGTCGGCGACGCCCTCGGTCAACCAGCGCGGCGCGTCTGCCGCGGTATCGGCCCGCGCCGCGTAGTGAAAGAGTTCGTGGCGCAGAACGATGCGCAGCGCGCCATCGCTCATCGCCGCCGCGCCTGGCGCGAACACGATCCGCGCAGGCGTCGTCGCCGCGGCGATGTCGGATCCGCCGCCGCCCATTGCACTGAACTCCTCGTCGGTGCCCGCCGCCACGATCTCGATGTCGCGGCGCCAGTCCTCACCCCAGAACGCGGTTACGGCCTCGGCGGCGGAGTCGAGCTCAGCGGTGATCCGGGCGATCAAGCCGGCCGACCGGGCGCCGCCGAGCGGGATCAGGGTGGCGGTGCGGCCGTCGCGCAGGATCAGCGCGTGTGAAGTCGGTGCCGGGGTGCTCGACGCGACCGGTGGCGGCGCGTGCGGCGCGACCGTTGCCGCGGGACGCGCGAGTAGCGCGACGGCGACGGTCAGCTCGACGAGTAGCAGGATGCCCAGAAACGGGCGTTCAGTACCGGCGGACGTTGTGGATCGGCGCATTGTCCACGGGGGCGACCCGAACCGGTGTCCCGTAGGTGGAGGCGTGCACCATCATGCCGCCGCCGATGTAGATGGCCACGTGCGAGGCGTCCGAATAGTAGGTGACGAGATCGCCGGGCTGCATCTGGTCCATCGACACCGACTGGCCGCCTTGGGCCAGCGCCTGGCTGGAGTGCGGCAGCGAGACGCCGGCCTGCTGGAACGCCCACATCACGAGACCGGAGCAGTCGAACGAGCTTGGCCCCGACGCGCCCCAGGAGTACGGCGAGCCGATCCGGGTGAGCGCCGCCTGTACGGCGAGCATCCCCTCTGCACCGGCACCGGGCGTTGGCAGGGCGGCCTCCGGCGGCGCGATGCCGCCACCCGGAGCGGCGGCCAACACCTCGGGGCCGCCGTCGCCCGGCGGCACCGCGTCGGGTGCCGGTGGCATCGCGTCGGGTGCCGGTGCGGGCGGAATAGCCGCGAGGGCCTCCCGTTGGGCCGGGGTGAGAACCGAGTACTGAGACTTGACGACGGCGATCTGCACCTGCAGCTTGCTTTGCTTGGATTGCAACTCCGCGCGCACTGCGGCGGCCTGTTCGGCGGCGGTCTTGGCGTCGGCGGCGGACTTGGCGGACGCCGCTTCCGCGCTAGCGGCCTGCACGCTGGTGGTCTGGAAGTTCTGCATCTGCACCGACATCTCGGTGGCCATCACCCGCTGCACGGCGAGTTGATCGATCAGCCCCTGCGGCGACGAGGCAGTCAACATCGCGTCGAGGCCGGCGGTGCGACCGCCCATGTACTGCGCGGCAGCAACTTTGTCGACGGCACCCTGGAATGTTGCCAGCTGCGCATTGGCCGCATCCACGGCCGCCTGGTCGGCAGCGTGCTGGGCGTCGGCGGATTGCTGCGCTGCCAGCTTGTCTTTGAGTTCGAGCTGCGCGGAGTGCATGGCCTCGGTGGTCGACTCGGCCTGCCGAGAAAGCTCATTCAGCTTTGCCATCGCATCGTCGGCCGGGTCAGCCTGCACGCTTCCTGCGAGGACACCGCCCATCACCATGAGGCCGGCTATCGCACCGATGACGTGTCGTCGAATACCACTTGTGCTCCGGTGCGTGCGATCAAGCCTCAAGTTTTGCGTCCTTACGACTGCCGTTGCGAACCGCGTCGAACTGCTCTTAGGTCTCAGATAGGTTACGAAACGGCATCGGGGTTGTCCATTAGAAGACGCAAATTTAACAGGCGCCCCCGAATAAATTTCGCCGTCCCGGGGGTGCGTGTCGTCAAGCGACTCCTGATTGACGCCCGCGGTGAATTGGCACTAGCCGCAAGCGCGGTGCCAACCCTACGTCGGCCAGCACCTCCAGCGCGCGGCGTTCGTCATCCTGCAACGTCTCGGGGACGCCGAGCAGAACACTCACCACGCAGTCCTTGCAGCCGTGCCCGCGGACCGCGCAGTCGTCGCAATCGATGACGACGCTGCCGCCGTCCTGCCCCGGTGTCTCGCGTTGCACCATCGCAGCACTCCTTTCACTTCGTTTCATCGCACGTTAACGACACGCACCGACAAATCACATCGATGTCAGTCGACGGACCTACGGTCACGGCATGGGTCAACCGGACGGGGGCCAACTCGCGTTCGACATGGACGACGTCTCGCTGCGCGACACCACGTTCGTCGTGGTCGACCTGGAGACCACCGGTGGGCGGGCCACCGAGTCCATGCCCGGACGGCACGACCACGACCAGATCACCGAGATCGGCGCCGTCAAGGTGCGGGGCGGGGAGGTGCTCGGCGAACTGGCCACCCTGGTCGATCCGGGCCGGTCCATTCCTCCGCAGATCGTCGCCCTCACGGGCATAACGACGGCCATGGTGTGCGACGCCCCGCGGATCGAATCGGTGCTGCCGTCGTTCCTGGAGTTCTCCCGCTGCGCGGTCCTCGTGGCGCACAACGCCCGCTTCGACATCGGGATCCTCAAGGCCGCAGCCAAGCGATGCCAGCTCGTCTGGCCGCAACCGCCGGTGCTGTGCACGGTCAAGCTGGCACGCCGGGTGCTCACCCGCGAGGAGGCCCCCAGCGTGCGCCTGTCCGCGCTGGCGCAGTTGTTCGGTGCCGCCACCACGCCGACCCACCGCGCGCTCGACGACGCCCGTGCCACGGTCGACGTACTGCACGCCCTGATCGAACGGATCGGGAACCAGGGCGTGCACTCCTATACCGAGCTGCGGTCATATCTGCCCGACGTGACGCCGGCGCAGCGCAGCAAGCGCCACCTGGCCGCGAGCCTGCCGAACCGTCCGGGGGTGTACCTGTTCCGCGGCCCGGCCGACGAGGTGCTCTACGTCGGAACTGCGGTCGATCTACGGCGGCGGGTCGGCCAGTACTTCAATGGCGCGGATCCGCGCACCCGGATGAAGGAGATGGTGGCTCTGGCCACCCGTGTCGACCACGTCGAGTGCGCGCACGACCTCGAGGCGGCCGTACGTGAACTGCGGCTGCTGGCAGCCCATGCGCCGCCGTACAACCGACGATCGAAGTTTCCGCACCGCTGGTGGTGGGTGGTGCTCACCGACGAGCCCTTCCCCCGCTTCTCGGTGATTCGGGCGCCCAAGCACGACCGCACCATCGGTCCCTTCCGAGCCAGGGCCGACGCCGTCGAGACCGCGACGCTGCTGGCCCAGTTCACCGGGGTGCGAACCTGTACCGCGCGGCTGGCCCGTTCGGCGCTGCACGGGCCCGCCTGCGCCGAGCGCGAACTGTCGCCGTGCCCGGCGCCACGCGACGTCGCGGTCGACGGGTATGCCGCGGGTCCGCTGCGCGCGGACCGCCTCATCGCCGGCGCCGACGGCGGGGCCCTGTCCGAAGCACTCGCCCACATCGAAGACCTGGCCGCCCGTGGCCGATACGAGACCGCAGCCCGGCTGCGCGACCACGCCGCGACCGCCATCGATGCCCTGTGGCGTGGTCAACGGCTGCGTGCCCTGACCGCGGTGGACGAACTGGTGGCGGCCCGCCCCGACGGCAGCGGCGGCTGGCAACTGGCGGTGATCCGATGCGGCCAGCTGGGCGCGGCAGGCAACGCCAGGCGCGGAGTGCCGCCGATGCCCGTCGTCGACGCGATTTGCCTTGCGGCGCAAGCGATTCTACCTGCCGCGGCGCCGCTGGGCGGTGCGCTGGTCGAGGAGTCGGCGCTCATTGCCCGCTGGCTCCAACAGCCGGGAGTGCGCGTCGTGCGTACCGGCGGGCAGGAGCGCAGCGACACGGCGGATGACACCGAATCCGGTTACGCCACGCCGCTCGCTGCGGCAGGCCGGTTGGCCGAGTGGGCGGCCCAGGCCCGGTCGGCGCGGGTCGCCGCCGAGCAGGCCATCGGAGAGGACTACGACGTTCTCTACGGAGTGCGCCCGGCGTCCCGCAGGCAGGCGCTCAGAGCTTCTGGGTGAACCGCGCCCACCGCGCGAGCAGTTGTTCGGCCGCCCCGGAGTCGATCGCCTCACTGGCGCGCGCCAACCCGGCCTCCCAGGCGGGCACCCACTTGGCGTCGCTGGCCAGCCCGGCGTGGGCCACCATCGCGCCCGCCGCGTTGAGCGCCACCGCGTCGCGCACCGGCCCCTTGGCCCCGCCGAGCACGGCGCGCACCGATGCCGCATTGGCCTCGGAGTCACCGCCGATCAGCTCACTCAGGTCGGCCCGCCCGAATCCGAACGCCCCCGGATCGAACGTGAGCCGCTCGACGGTGCCCCGCTGCACGCGCCAGATGGTGCTGGTGGTGGTCGTGGTCAGCTCGTCGAGCCCGTCGTCGCCGTGCACCACCAGCACGCTGGACCCCCGCGTCGCGAAGACCCCCGCCATCACCTCGGCGAGATCGCCCCACGCACAGCCGATCAGTCCGGCCCGCGGCGCGGCCGGATTGGTCAGCGGCCCAAGCAGATTGAAGACCGTCGGCACCCCGATCTCACGGCGCACCACGGCCGCGTGCCGGTAGGACGGATGAAACTGCGGAGCGAAGGCGAACCCAATGCCGACCTCGGCCACGCTGCGGGCGACCTCGTCGGGTCCCAGATCGATCCGGACGCCGAGGGCCTCCAGCGTGTCGGCACCCCCGGACATCGACGACGCTGCCCGATTGCCATGCTTGACGACGGGGATCCCGCTGGCGGCGACGACGATCGAAGCCATCGTGGACAGGTTGACGGTGTTCGCTCCGTCACCCCCGGTGCCCACCACGTCGACCGCGTCGGCGCTGATCGAACCAGCCGGCACGCGCCGGGAGTGCCGCAACATCACGTCGGCCAGCTCGGTCACTTCGGCTGACGTGGGACGTTTCATCTTCATCGCCACCGCGAAGCCGGCGATCTGGGCGGGCGTCGCGGACCCGGTCATGATCTGATCCATCGCCCAGGTAGCCTGCCCGGTCGCCAGCGACTGACCGGTCGTCAGCCGCCCCAGAATCTGAGGCCAAGTGGGGGAAACGTCGGATGCCACGCGGCTGAGCCTAGCCGTCGGCCGCATGCCCC
>JAVRPF010000910.1:0-5775 GCA_032162385.1 Mycobacterium sp. | reverse complement strand
GTTGGACCGAGCCACGGGACGGATCCCTGCCGATGCGCCATTGCCGGAGACTCCAGCCTGGAATCTGCCAGCGGTCGAGAAGCGCGGTGAACCCATGCACTACTGCCCGGTGCAGTACCGCTAGCGGCGTATTGCCTGGCCAGTCCACGTCGTACCGTCGAAATACCGCCACTGCCAACGGTTCTGGGGGTCCGGGAACCATCCGGGCTGGACCGGTGGATAGCGCCCGAACACGCCGCGCGGATCGCCGTACCGGTTGAGTCGGTTCTCATAGTCGGCGCGCGCCCGTAGTCCGGCGTGCCGATGCGCCCTGCTGCGTCGAACGCGTCGGATCGCGACGAGCGTTGCCGCCGTGGCGGATATCGCCACCGCCCAGTACCAGCCGTTGGCCATAAACCAGCACGCCAGGACGGCGGCCGCTCCCACGAACGCGGGATGTCGGCGCCAGAACGGCAGGTAACCGTGGTGCAGCATCGCCGTCGATCATACGATTCCGGGGATCCCGCCGTCGTGGATCGTCCAGCGCCACCGACCGTCTGCCGTGCCGACGGTGCCCGGTGCGGTAATACGTCGATCGTGGTCAGGAACAGCAGTTCGGGTCGAGCACGACGCACAGAGCGGCGACGGCATCCCGGTCGGGGCGGTGGTAGACGTTCATGCCGCGTCGGTCGGATTCGACCAGCCCCGCCCGCCGCAGCTGAGTCAGGTGGTGGCTGACAGTGGATTCGGTCAAGCCAAGGGCGGCGGCGAGTGCGCCGCTGTTTTCCTCGCCTGCCGAGGAGCTGAAGAGGAACGACATGATCTTCACCCTGGCAGGGTCGGCCAACGCCTTGAGCCGCAGAGCCACTTCGAGCGCAGCGTCATCGCTCATTGGTCCCGCCGCCACCGGCGCACAACACACCGGCGCGGAGATGTCGACCGTCGGCAGCGTTTTGGGCATGGAACCGATCGTGCCCTCCGCATTGACATATGTCAAAGAAGTGGGCATTCTGGACGCGTCACACTAGTTCGACATAAGCCACATACGTAGGAAGGTCCGCCATGTCCCGCATGCAGCTCGCACTGAATGTCGATGACCTCGACGAGGCAGTCACGTTCTACTCCAAGCTCTTTGGCGCCAAGCCGGCCAAACTCAAGGAGGGCTACGCCAACTTCGCGCTCACCGAGCCCGCACTGAAACTCGTGCTGCTCGAAAACCCAGGCAGGGGTGGCACCATCAACCACCTCGGCGTCGAGGTCGAATCGAGCGACAAGGTGCACGCCGAGATCGCTCGACTGACCGGGGAAGGCCTCTTCACCGACGAGGAGATCGGCACTACCTGTTGCTTCGCCACCCAGGACAAGGTCTGGGTCACCGGACCCGCCGGGGAGAAGTGGGAGGTCTACACCGTGCTGGCCGACTCCGACACGTTCGGCTACAGCCCGCAGCATCTTGAGGCAGGGACCGCAGAGGGCGGTGTCTGCTGTGGTGGCACTGCTGAAGATGCGGAGGAGGCCACGGCCGGTTCGTCCTGCTGCTGAGGGCCGACGCCGGGATCGGCGAGGGTGTTGCGCTGGCGTCGGCTTGTGCCATCGATTAGATATCTGTCAATATCGACGGATGTCGAAGTCGGGGCTGCAGTCGATCGACGCATCCGGATGCGCGATTGCCCCTCTTGCACGCGAGCCGCTCTCGATTGAGGCGGCAGCCGGGTTGGCGGCCAAGCTGAAGGCTCTGTCCGACCCCGTGCGGCTGCGGCTTCTCAGCGTGGTGGCGAGCCACGCGGGGTGGCGAGGCGTGCGTCTGTGATCTGTCGGTCGGGATCGAGCTGACCCAGCCCACCATCTCTCATCATCTCAAGGTGCTGCGCACCGCCGGGCTGTTGGACCGTGAGCGCCGTGGTTCCTGGGTCTACTACCGGGTGGTCGCGGATGCGCTGCAACAGCTTTCATTGCTGCTCGACACCGAGAGCCCGGCGGCGATCCGGACATGAACGGTCCCGTCCCGCTGCCTCGGCGTCTGCTCGCCGAGTTCACCGGCACCGCCCTGCTGGTCACGGTGGTGGTCGGCTCCGGAATAGCCGCTCAAACGCTCTCCCCGGACGACGTCGGGTTGCAACTGTTGGAGAATTCCACGGCGACGGTGCTTGGGCTGGGGGTCCTGATTCTTCTGTTTGGACCTGTCTCCGGCGCTCACTTCAATCCTGTCGTCTCAGCCGCCGACTGGCTCTTGGGGCGGCGACGGGGCACCGGTATCGGCGCCGGCCATGTCGCCTCGTACACCGTCGCCCAGACCTCTGGCGGCATCGTCGGTGCGGTTCTGGCCAACGTCATGTTCGACCGCCAAGTGTTCGAGATCGCCACCAAACACCGCATCACCACCGGCCATCTGGCGGGCGAAGTGGTTGCCACTGCCGGGCTGATCGCCTTGATCTTCGCGCTGGCGCGCACCGGGCGAGGGGCCCTGTCCGCTGCTGCAGTGGCCGCGTACATCGGCGCGGCCTACTGGTTCACCAGCAGCACCTCCTTCGCCAACCCCGCCGTCACGATCGGCCGGATCTTCTCCGACAGCTTCGCGGGTATCGCGCCAAGCTCCGCGCCTGGTTTCATCGCCGCCCAGATCCTCGGAGGTCTCATTGGATTGGCGCTCGTCGTCGCTCTCTACCCCGACGCCGCTGCCAGCGCGGACGACGTCGTCACGCCACACCGCCCCGATACCGACCACGCCGACCAACGGAGTTCGTCATGACCGATGCGGTGAGCAAGCCGTCCGTCTTGTTCGTGTGTGTCAAGAACGCCGGCAAGTCGCAGATGGCGGCTGGGCTGATGAGCAAGATCGCCGGCGAAACGGTGGACGTGTACTCAGCGGGCACCAAGCCCGGCGCCGCCGTCAACGACCTATCCGCCGAAGCACTCGCCGAGGTCGGCGTCGACATCAGCGAGCAGACGCCCAACTCGTTGATCCGCAACTGGTCGAGGTGGTCGACGTCGTGGTCATCCTCGGGCGAGAGGCCCAAGTCGATCCGGTGACCGGAACCCGGTTCGAGAACTGGGACACCGACGAGCCGTCCGTGCGAGGCATCGACGGGATCGAACGAATGCGACTGGTTCGCGACGACATCGCTGCCCGCGTAGCCGACCTGGCGACCCGGCTGCGGCCAACGTCCTAGCGGCCGTCTGGATTTGCCGCCACAAAGGCGGGTGTAGTTCTTTTCGGCCCGACAGCACACCACCTCGACCGGCTCGTCAGCCGACTGACGGACGGCGAACGTACCTTCGCTGGAATGGCGTCTGGCATTCCCGCTGTCATCCTCACCACCACGGGAGCCAAATCGGGAAGGCCCCGCACAGTTGCGCTGCTGGGGTGCCTCACCACGATGGCGTGGCCGTCATCGCATCCAACTACGGCAGCCATGAGCACCCGGCCTGGTACTACAACTTGAAGGCAAACCCGACTGCCACAGTCACGATTGAGGGCGACACCTGGCGTGCCACCGCCCGACAGGCCACGTCCCGCGAGCGCGACGAGATATGGGCCAAAGGTGTCGCCATATTCCCCGGCTTGATGAAAGAAGCAGTGCGGGCTGGTGACCGCCACATCGAGGCCTTCATCCTCGCCCGGAACTGAGCGGATATCGCCGCGAACGACTGCGTCGTCTTTATCTGTGCTGGAAACCCCGTAAAGGTGGGTCCTTGGTCGTTTCTTGTTGCTTGGCCTCGTTCTGGTCCGGAAACTGGACACAACGACGTGCTCGCAGCGAAAGACGCTGTTACGGAAGCACGTTATCGCCGTACGTAAACATAGTCCAATGTCAGCACACCAGCATCACCCGCCTAGGCAGGAATGCCGTACAGTTTCGTTTGATACGCGTCGTACGCACGCCCGCCCAACAGCTTCAACACTATTCGAAGTCCTAACGGCACTGCGGCAATGAAACGCCGCTGCTCATCAGGTGTCGCATCCCGTAGCAGTAAGCCTGCGTATGCCAGAGCAAACCACAGGTTCCTCGGGTTGACGTAGGTCGCACCGCGGTCGATGAACGCCTGCCACTCGTCGGGCGTGATGTACTCGCCTATGAGCGGGACAATGTTCTGTTCTTCATGCTCGAAGTGTTCCTTGATCCCGGTCCACAACTCGTCGACGGCACCACTGAGCTGCTCAGCTAGACGTGATTCAGCAGAGGCTCTCCATGAAGGCCGGAGGGACTGGACCTTGTCGATCAATTCGGAGATGCCGGCATGCTCGTCTTCCGCGCGCTGGATCTCTTCATCGCAGCGCGGTATTCGGATACGCAGCTTGGGCCAGAGCACTTCATCCTCGGCGGCGTGGTGGTGGTGCAGCACTGAGATCATGTTCTCGAGATAGTCTCCGACAAAAGTGGAGCGCTCTGTGTCGCCGGGCGTGACAGTCCGGATCAGACCGGGGAGGTTGCCGAACTCCGTGCGGAACGTGCGGTGAATCATCGCCATCTGAAAGGGATCGCTCGGCATTGCTGATTCCCCCTCCAGGCGGCGGACCCGCCTGGAGCATACGGCCTCCAAGATTGATGTTTAGAACATTGCCGAGATCCCGACGAACCCTCCTGCCAACGACCACCGACTCACTCCCCGGGCAGTGATTGCGCCCAACGACCGAACCAGTGATGTTTCGGCAGAACTATGCACAGGTTGGCGCGAACAAGTGCGCTTTGCCGAAGGCCTTGTTACTGGTGACGATCAGGCTGGCCCGTTCGTAACGCGACGACACCAGCTGGAAGAACAGGTTGGCGGCTTCGGGTTCGAACGGGACGTAGCCAACCTCATCAACGACGATCAGCGGGTACCGACCGAGCCGGGTCAGTTCTTGTTGGATCCGCCCGCCTTGTGGGCTTCGGCCAGGCGGGCGACCCATTCGGCGGCGGTGGCGAACAGGACGCGGTGCCGGCCTGACACGCCCGCATCGCCAGCCCGATCCCGAGGTGTGTCTTGCCGGTGCCCGGCGGGCCCAGAAAAACGATGTTGTCTTTGGCGCTGACGTAGTCCAGGGTCCCGAGATGGGCGATGGTGTCGCGTTTGAGTCCGCGGGTGTGATCGAAGTCGAACTCTTCCAACGACTGTGGCGCCGGGAAACGGGCCGCCCTGATACGTCCCCCCCGCCGTGGGATTCGCGGGGCGTGTCGGCAGGGCGGAGACTTCGCGTTGCAGACACGCCGCCAGGTATTCCTCGTGGGTCCAGTCCTCCGCCCGGGCCCGCTCAGCCAGCCGGGTCACCGACTCGCGCAGGGTGGGCGCCTTGAGTGCTCGGGTCAGATACGCCAGCTCGGCGGTGACATCACGACCCGTGGCAGGTTCGTGGTGGTGGCCATCAGGCGGCCCCACCGTCGAGATCGACCCCGAACACCTCATCAGCACCTCCCGCGACGTCACCCCGAACTCCTTCGCAAGCTCATGAACCCGAGAACCCATCGCGCTTTACCTCGCAATCGCCGGTCGTTCCCAATAGGTGATGCACGGAATTCATTCAAATACATGTCCCGTGGCCGCGTTCATGCCGAGGTCGCGACGCTTTTGGAGCGCACCAAAGGATGAATAAGCGATGGATGGGTCAAGTCCAGGGACGTGGTGTACGGCGTTCGTCGTGTGGTTCTTCGAGGTTGTGGTTCAGGCGGTTAGTGCCGCCGGGATGGCCTTCCTGTTCGGTCGGTGAGTTTTGGTTTGCTTGGGATTTGCTGAGGACGTCCAGGCCGAGGTAGCGCCGGGATTCGGCCCATTCGTCGTGTTGTTCGGCTAGTACGGCGCCGACGAGGCGGATCAGGG
>JAVRPF010000909.1:0-3086 GCA_032162385.1 Mycobacterium sp. | reverse complement strand
CCCCGGTAATCCCAACGTGTTCGTCGTCGGCGACATGGCGTTCGTCGACGGTGTGCCAGGCATGGCGCAGGGTGCCATTCAGGGCGGCAAGTACGTGGCGAAGATCATCCAGAACGAAGTCAAGGCGCGCGAACACGGCACCATCCCGAAGCCCAGAGAGCCGTTCAAGTACTTCGACAAGGGCTCGATGGCGACGGTCTCGAAGTACAACGCAGTCGCACAGGTCGGCAAGTTGGAGTTCGGCGGCTTCATTGCCTGGCTGGCGTGGTTGGGCCTGCACCTGATCTACCTCGTTGGCTTCAAGACCAAGGTCGCGACTCTGTTGTCCTGGACGGTGACGTTCCTCAGCCGCAGCCGCGGTCAGCTCACCATCACCGAACAGCAGGCGTACGCGCGCACCAGGATCGAGCAGCTGGAGGACATGGCTGCCGCGGTGAAGGAAACTGAGAGGGCGGCCTCCTAAGGCTCCAGGCGCTCACCCTGCCAGGTGGCCAGGCAGCCTCCCGCGGCGAGTTCGAGCAGCGTGCCGGTTGCGTCGAATGTCGTTTCGGGGTAGCGCAATTCGCTGACACAGGCCAGTGGCGTACCGAGTTCGTCGTCGGTCACCGAGCCGGTGCCCAACTCGACGCGGTGTCGCAGCAGCGGTGCGCCTTCGACGTCGGCGTGCATCGAACCCGACCAGAACCCTTGCCGCTCATAGGATCTGCCGATCTGGACCCGCTCGCGAAGTCGCGCCCGGCCCTCCCCGGTCAGGGTCAGCCGGATCGTGCTGAGGTGACGTGCCTGGCCTGCGACGATGGTGGGCTGCGGGTCGAGGTCGAGGTCTCCCGCCACGTCCAGGTCCCAACTGGCCCGTGACTCCATGGTGGCCGTGCCCGGCATCGCCATGGTCGCCGCGGCACTGCGCACCCGCAGCCGCGCACCGGTTTCGACCACCACCCGCACCCTGATCGTGTCCCCGCCCAGCGGCGTCGCCGCCGCCGACACCAGGTGCACGGTGTCGGCGTCCGTGCGACGGGCCGCCACCCCGCCCGCGCACTCGATGCTGGGGGCGCGGTCGGGGCGCGCAACGATCAGAACGTCGGAAAGCATTGTGCGCGAGGACCTCTACACCGGCGCGCGTAGTTGCTGGTGCACCCAGCCGAGTACCGGCGCCGCCGTCGGGTCGTCGGTCAGCGAGATCAACACCGTCGGACGGTTGTTGCGCACCGCGGCCGCGTCACGACGCATCACCTCCAGGTCGGCGCCTACCAGCGGAGCCAGATCGGTCTTGTTGATCACCAGCAGGTCCGAGTAGGTCACCCCCGGGCCGCCCTTGCGCGGCACCTTGTCGCCGCCGGCCACGTCGACGACGAAGATCTGCGCGTCCACCAGACCCGACGAGAAGGTGGCGGTGAGGTTGTCGCCACCGGACTCGACGAGGATGAGGTCGAGGGCCTCGTTGCCCGCGATCAGGTCGTCGATGGCGTCCAGGTTGGCGGTGATGTCGTCGCGGATCGCGGTGTGCGGGCAGCCGCCGGTCTGCACGGCGGCGATGCGCCCGTCGGGGAGCACCGCGTGCCTGCGCAGGAAGTCGGCGTCCTCGGTGGTGTAGATGTCGTTGGTCAGCACCGCCAGCGACAACTCGTCGCGCAACTGTCGGCACAGCGCGGCCACCAGGGCCGTCTTGCCGGAGCCGACCGGGCCGCCGATGCCGATGCGCAGCGGCTCGCCGGCCTGCCGGATCCGCCGGGGCCGCTCGATGTGGGTATGGGGTTCACCGTCGAGCAGATGTGGTGGCATGGTGCACCTTTCGAAAGACAAACTTCACGAGACGAAGAGCGGGCGGTCGCGTTCGGCGTGGCGCTGGGCCAGCGCGTCGAGTAGCGGATCGGACAGGTCAGCGAGTTCCTTGACCGCCTCCGCGGCGGTTTGGTCACACAGCGGCGACAGCTCGAAGGTCACCGCCGCCACGTCACCTGGGTCGAGCGCCAGCAGTCGTTGCGCCGCCGTCGCCGACCCGGTCATGGTCGTGTACACCACCGACAGCGCGGTCTGTTCCGGCACCAGCCCGCTGGCCACGCCGACCTCACCGGCGGCCACCGCCAGATGGGGTTTGACGCCGATGGCGGCCCAGTCCCGTTCCGGCCACACCCGCCGGGCCAGCCTGGTCAGGCCTCTCCCCTGCGCCCGGGATGCGTTGCGTGCGGCGGGAGCCGGCGTGCGCGCATCGGTTTCGCGGTCGGCATCGGCGACGCTCAGCGTGCCCGCGTGCACGGCGGCGGCCACCGATGCGGTCACCAGGCCGTGCGTGCGGATACGCCGTCGCAGGAAGGCCCGCAGCGTCGGAAGGTCCACGACCAGACCGCTAGTGACGGCCTCCTCGACACCGCCGGAGTGCACGTGGCCACCTGTCGGCAGCCGGGAGTCGGCCAGCGCCAAGAGCGTCGCCAGATTCGACATCAGAACAGAAAATAGCGCTGTGCCATCGGCAGTTCGACGGCCGGCTGCTCCTCCCATACCTCGCCGTCGATGTGCACGGTGAACGTGTCGGGGTCGACCTCGACGCGCGGCACAGCCTCGTTGAGCGGCATGTCGGCCTTGCCGACCATGCGGACGTCGCCGACGGCAACGAGCCGGCGGTTGACAGCGAGCCGGTCGGCGAGGCCGTCCTCGATGGCCTGGGGCGCCACGAAGTGCACCGACGTGGCCGCCGCCGCGGCGGGCGACGCGCCGAACATCGGTCGCGGCAGCACCGGTTGTGGGGTGGGGATCGACGCGTTCGCGTCACCCATCGCCGCCCACGCGATCATGCCGCCCTTGATCACCGCGTGCGGGCGCACGCCGAAGAAGGCGGGCTCCCACAGCACCAGATCTGCGAGCTTGCCGACCTCGACCGAGCCGACCTCGTGGTCCAGGCCGTGCGCGACGGCGGGGCAGATCGTGTACTTCGCGACGTAGCGGCGAACGCGGTTGTTGTCTGCCGCGCCATCGCCTTCCAGCGCGCCGCGGCGCCGCTTCATCACGTGCGCGGTCTGCCAGGTGCGCAGCACCACCTCACCGATCCGGCCCATCGCCTGCGCGTCGCTGCCGATCATCGAGATCGC
>JAVRPF010000908.1:0-3251 GCA_032162385.1 Mycobacterium sp. | reverse complement strand
CGAGGACACCGTGCACAAGGAGGACAAACGGTTGCGCGCGGCAGATGAGCACGCAGCGCTGGTGGGGGAACTTCGCAAGGCGGCCGACGCAGCAGGCGTGCACGTGGTGATCAATGCCCGAACGGATCTGTTCGTGCGCAAGGACGGGGACGACGCGGATCGCGTCGAGCGGGCGGTGGCCCGGTTGAAGCTCGCCGCCGAGGCCGGAGCGGACAGCCTCTATCCCGTGGGCCGCCACGACGCGGAGACCCAGCGGCGGCTCGCCTCCGAACTGCCGTTGCCGATCAACGCGATCGCGATGCCGGATCAGGACGACCCTGCGTCGTTCGGGCCGCTGGGCGTCGGCCGGATCAGCTTCGGCCCGTTCTTCCAGCGCGCCCTGTCGGGTCGGGCGGAGGAGATCCTGGCACGCTGGAGTTGACGTGTTTCCCGGCCGTTCGGCTGGTCGGTTTAGCGTCCTGCCCGTGACCGACGAGGACGGGCGGCTGGACTGGCAGCACCACCCAGGGCTCACCTGGGCCGCGGGGGCGGCCGCGGTCGCTCTGGTGGGTCTGCTGGTGTTCGCAGTGCTGCGGATGTCGGACGGCTCGTCGCAACCGGGCGACCTGCCGTTGCCCGATACGTCGGCGGCGGCCACCACGTCGGCGTCGCGCAAGACTGCGTCGACGGGCACGAGTTACACCGTGCCGAGGGTGCAGACCAGCGGGGCCACCGGACCCGCGGTGCCGGGTCCGCCGGTAGAGGCGTCGATGGAGGACCAGTCGGGGCCGACGGAATCGACCACGTCGACGACGGTCTACAACCCGTACGGCACGACCACCCCGACCAATGCCGGCCACATCTGAGGCTCACAGTGCCCGACGAGCACGCGTGAGCACACCGTGATGGGCGCTTCACACGACGCGACATGTCGGCAATATCGGCTCCCTAGCCTTCGGCCATACCTTCTGCGAAGACCGTCGTCCTGGTCGGGCACGGCATGGTCGGCCACCGATTCGGGGAGGCGTTGCGTTCCCGCGACGGCGCGGGCGACTGGCGCGTCACGGTGCTCGCCGAGGAGAACGACGCGCATCTCCTACGACGCGCTCGTGATGGCCACCGGATCCTATGCCTTCGTCCCGCCCGTACCAGGACACGACCTGCCGAACTGCCACGTTTACCGCACGCTGGACGACCTCGACGCGATCCGCTCGGACGCCACGCGTGCCGTGTCGGCGGGCACCGGGACCGGAGTGGTGATCGGCGGGGGCTCCTTGGCCTGGAAGCCGCGAATGCGTTGCGCCAGTTCGGCTTGCACGCGCACATCGTGGAGCGCGCACCCCGCCTGATGAACCAGCAGCTCGACGAGGCCGGTGCTGCGCTGTTGCGCCGGATGATCGGCGGGCTTGGCATCTCGGTGCATCTTGACGTCGGCACCGACTCGATCGTACGGCTCGGCGACGACGCGGTGCGGGTGCTACTCGGGGACGGCATCGGCGAGGTAGCGGCGATCGACGGCCGGTGCTACGGGTTGGTGGACCCGGGTACACCAGCGCCGAGGTGGTCGCCGACCGGCTGATGGGCGGCGTCGCCGCGTTCGGTGAGGCGGACATGTCGACCAAGCTCAAGCTGCTGGGCGTCGAGGTGGCGAGCTTCGGCGACGCGATGGGCACCACACCGGAAGGTCTCGAGGTGGTGATCAACGACGCGGTCAAGCAGACCTACGCCAAGCTGGTGCTATCCGACGACGCCGGCGAACGTCTTCTCGGCGACCCGTTGACGATCATCGCGCCCAGCGGAAGTGATTCGGGCGGTGCGCAACTGAGCGTCGGCGCGCTGCCGGGTGCCGTGCAGATCTGCTCCTGCAACAACGTCACCAAGGGTGATCTCACCGACGCGATCGCCGGCGGTTGCGCCGACGTGCCTGCGCTGAAGGCCCGCACCAAGGCGGGCACGTCGTGCGGGTCGTGCGTGCCGCTGCTCAAGCAACTGCTCGAAGCGGAGGGTGTCGAGCAGTCCAAGGCGTTGTGCGAACACTTCGCGGTGTCGCGCGCGGAACTGTTCGAGATCATCTCGGCGACGTCGATCCGCACGTTCTCCGGCCTGATCGCACGCTTCGGCACCGGAAGGGGTTGCGACATCTGCAAACCCGTCGTCGCGTCGATCCTGGCCTCGACGAGCAGTGACCACATCCTCGACGGCGAGCAGGGCTCCTGCAGGACTCCAACGACCACTTCCTGGCCAATATCCAAAAGAACGGTAGCTACTCGGTGGTGCCGCGGGTGCCCGGCGGCGACATCACCCCCGGGCAGCTGATCCTCATCGGTGAGGTTGCCCGCGACTTCGGCCTGTACACGAAGATCACCGGCGGCCAGCGGATCGACATGTTCGGTGCCACGGTCGACCAATTGCCCGAGATCTGGCGGCGCCTGATCGACGGTGGCATGGAGTCCGGCCACGCGTACGGCAAGGCGCTGCGGACCGTGAAGAGTTGCGTCGGCAGCGACTGGTGCCGTTACGGTCAGCGGGACTCGGTGCAGATGGCATCGACCTCGAACTGCGCTACCGCGGTCTGCGCGCCCCGCACAAGATCAAGATGGGGGTGTCGGGCTGTGCCCGCGACTGGGCGGAGGCGCGCGGCAAGGACGTCGGCGTGATCGCCACCGAGACCGACTGGACCTCTATGTTGGCGGCAACGGCGGCATGACGCCCAGGCACGCCGAACTGCTCGCCGGCGACCTCGACGACGAGACGCTGGTCCGCTACATCGACCGCTTCCGATGTTCTATGTCCGCACCGCGGACCGGTTGCAGCGCACCGCGGACCGGTTGCAGCGCACCGCGCCGTGGGTCGAGGGACTCGCGCAGCCAGATGGGACCGGCATCGAACACCTACGCGACGTCGTCTACAACGACTCCTTGGGTTGGCCGCCGAGTTCGAGGACGCGGCGGCCCGACACGTCGAGGGGTACGCGTGCGAGTGGAAGGGCATGCTGGACGATCCCGACAAGCTGTCGCGCTTCGCGTCGTTCGTCAACGCGCCCGACGTCGCCGACCCGGCCGTCGCCTTCACCGAGTGTTCCGGGCGCAAGGTGCCGATCGGCATGCCCAAGTTCCGTCCCCTTCAGGAGACCACGTGACCCTTCTCGAGCACCTCGATGATCTCGACCTGCAGGACGACCCCGTCTGGACGACGGCGTGCGGCTATGACCGGCTGGTGCCATGCCGCGGTGTCGGCGTGCTGCTGCCCGACGGCACGCAGGTGGCGCTGTT
>JAVRPF010000907.1:0-8590 GCA_032162385.1 Mycobacterium sp. | reverse complement strand
GGAACCCTGTTGAAGGCCAAGGGATTCCTGGAGAAGCGGCTGGCTGACATCACCAAGCGCACCAACACCAAGTACTCGGTGCAGTGGCAGGACTACGACACCGGCGCCCCGATCACCGCGCAGATGGTCGCCGAGAAGATCGACATCGGGTCCATGGGCGACTATCCCCTGCTGATCAACGGCTCCAAGACCCAGGTCAACGACCGTGCCGCCACCGAACTCGTCTCCGTCACCGGCTACAGCCCGACCGGCGCGCTCAACATGGTCGTCGTTCCGCCCGCCTCCACCGCCCGCACCGTCGCTGACCTCAAGGGCGAGAAGGTCTCCGCCAGCGTCGGCTCCGCCGGCCACGGCACCCTCGTCCGTGCGCTCGACAACGCCGGCATCGACCCCGCCACCGGCGTCGAGGTGCTCAACCAGCAACCGCAAGTCGGTGCGTCGGCCCTGGAATCCGGTCAGGCGCAGGCGCTCTCGCAGTTCGTCGCGTGGCCCGGACTGCTCGTCTTCCAGAACAAGGCGAAGCTGCTCTACGACGGCGCCGAGGCCGACTATCCCACCTTTCACGGCGTCGTCGTCCGCCGTGACTACGCCAGCCAGCACCCCGAAGTCCTCGACGCGTTCCTGCAGGCACAACTCGACGCCACGGAGTTCCTCAACGACAACCCGTTGGTCGGCGAAAATCGTCGCCGACGGCAGCGGGCTGCCACAGGAGGTCGTCTACCTCTACAACGGCCCCGGCGGCACGTCGTTCGACACCACCCTGAAGCCCTCAACGATCGATGCTCTCAAAGGTGATGTGCCCTACCTGAAGTCGATCGGCGACTTCGCCGACCTCAACGTCGACGGCTTCGTCTCCGACGTTCCCCTACGCAAGGCGTTCACCGACCGCGGCCAGAATTACGACACCGCACTGGAGACCACCACCAACCCGTCGTCGCTGCGTGGTCAGGACCCCGTGTGCAACGTCCCCACGACGGACCCCAAGCTGGCCGGTGAGGTTTGGTTCGACGGCCAGGACACCACCCAGCCGGCCGCCAACCCCGGCTGCCTGTTGCGGGCCGTCCGCGAGGCCACCGCGAGGGGCCAGAAGGTGCGTGTCGCTTACGTTCCCGACGCCGAGTTCGGCACCCGGTGGTTCGCCGACAAGTCCGTCTGGGTCCGTGACGGCCAGACCTACTTGCCGTTCGGCACTCCGGCCGGCGCTCAGCGCTATACCGGTTCGCATCCCGGCTCGGCCGTCGTGGACTACCAGCAGGCCCTTGCGGGTGCGGTGTGACCACCTCGCCCACCGTCCTCACCGCCGAACCCGCGGTCGCCACGCGACCCGGGTCGCCGGTCGCCAGATCAGCACCGCGGCGCCGGCCGTCGCTCGCCTGGCTGGCGCGGATCTCCTCGGTGGTCGCGGCCGTCGGGCTGTGGCAGGTGTTGACCGCCAACCACGTTCGGCTCTGGCTACGTTTCGACACCCTGCCGACGGTGACCGAGATCGTCACGGCCTTCGGCGACCGGCTGGGGGCCACCGATTACTGGCTCGACCTCGGCCAGTCCCTGATCCGCATCCTCACCGGCTTCGCCATCGCCGCCGTGGCAGGTGTCCTCACCGGGATCCTGCTCGGCCGCTCGGATGCGTTCGCCAATGTGGTCGGCCCGCTCACCGAACTCGCCCGACCCATCCCGGCGATCGCCATCGTGCCGGTGGCGATCCTGCTCTTCCCCACCGACGAGGCCGGAATCGTGTTCATCACGTTCCTGGCCGCCTACTTCCCGATCATGGTCAGCACCCGGCATGCGGTGCGCGCGTTGCCGACGATCTGGGAGGACTCGGTGCGCACCCTCGGCGGCAGTCGGTGGGACGTCCTCGTGCGCGTGGTGCTTCCGGGGATCCTGCCCGGCGTGTTCGGCGGCCTGTCGGTCGGCATCGGCGTTGCCTGGATCTGCGTCATCTCCGCGGAGATGATCTCGGGCCGGCTCGGGGTCGGGTACCGGACCTGGCAGGCCTACACCGTGCTGGCGTACCCCGAGGCGTTCGTCGGCATCATCACCATCGGCGTGCTCGGGTTCGCCACCTCCGCCGCCGTCGAACTGATCGGACGCAGGGTCACCCGCTGGCTGCCACGCGGCGAGGAGAAGGCGCGATGAGTACGACCGGCATGACCCTGGAACTGCACGACCTGGTACTCAGCTATGGCGGTCCACCCGTGGTCGATGGGCTCGACCTGACCGTGCGGGGCGGCGAGATCCTGGTGCTCACCGGGCCGTCGGGATGCGGCAAGTCCACCGTGCTGCGCGCCCTGACCGGCCTGCTGCGACCCGACTCGGGCCGCATCGTCGCCGACGGCGACCCGGTGGTCACCACATCGCGCGACCGCGCAATGGTGTTCCAGGACAACGCGCTGCTGCCGTGGCGAACCGTCCGATCGAACGTCGAACTCGCGCTGAAGCTGGCCGGTCGACCCCGCGCCGGGTGGCGCGCGGAAGCGCTGCGCTGGATCGCCGACCGTCGGCCTGACCGGCTTCGAGGACTACCTGCCCAAGAGCCTGTCGGGCGGAATGCGTCAGCGCGTGCAGTTGGCCCGCGGGCTGGCCGGCGCACCCCGCGCGGTCATGATGGACGAGCCGTTCGGCGCGCTGGACACCCAGACCCGCAGCAGCATGCAGCGACTGCTCATCCAGACCTGGCGCGCACACCCGACCACGGTCGTGTTCGTCACCCACGACGTCGACGAGGCGCTGCTCATCGGCGACCGCATCGCCGTGCTGGGCCGCGCCGGGCAACCATTGCGTGCGCTGCTCGACGTGCCATCGCCGCGTGACCCCGCCGTCGCCCGCACCGGGCTCAGGGCAGAAGTGATTGCCGCACTGGATCATTCGGAGTTGGTCACCTGATGCAAGTACCCGACCTCGAAGACGCGGTCCGCCTCGACTGCGACGTGCTGGTGATCGGCGGAGGCACCGCAGGAACGATGGCCGCTTTGACGGCGGCCGAGAACGGCGCCCAGGTCCTGCTGTTGGAGAAGGCCCATGTGCGCCACTCCGGGGCGCTCGCCATGGGGATGGACGGGGTGAACAACGCCGTCATCCCCGGCAAGGCCGAGCCCGAGGACTACGTCGCCGAGATCACCCGCGCCAACGACGGAATCGTCAACCAGCGCACCATCTATCAGACCGCCACCCGCGGTTTCGCGATGGTACAGCGGCTCGAACGCTACGGCGTGAAGTTCGAGAAGGACGAGCACGGCGAGTATGCCGTGCGTCGCGTGCACCGCTCCGGCTCCTATGTGCTGCCGATGCCCGAGGGCAAGGACGTCAAGAAGGCGCTCTACCGGGTGCTGCGCCAGAAGGCCATGCGCGAGAAGATCCGCATCGAGAATCGGTTGATGCCGGTGCGGGTGCTCACCGAGGATCTGGGCGAGCGAAGCGACGGGACGAGGGGACGTCGCGCAGTCGGTGCGGTGGCGCTCAACAGCCGCACCGGCGAGTTCGTGGTGGTCTCTGCGAAGGCGGTGATCCTGGCCACCGGTCCGTGCGGCCGCCTCGGCCTGCCCGCGTCGGGATACCTGTACGGCACCTACGAGAACCCGACCAATGCGGGCGACGGCTACTCGATGGCATACCACGCCGGAGCGGAGTTGTCGGGCATCGAGTGCTTCCAGATCAACCCACTGATCAAGGATTACAACGGTCCCGCGTGCGCGTACGTGGCCAATCCGTTCGGTGGTTACCAGGTCAACGCGGCCGGCGAACGGTTCGTCGACTCCGATTACTGGTCGGGCCAGATGATGTCGGAGGTGAAGCGGGAGATCGAGTCGGCCCGCGGCCCGATCTACCTCAAGGTCAGCCATCTGCCCGACGAGACGCTCACCGCCCTGGAGAACATCCTGCACACCACGGAGCGACCGACCCGCGGCACGTTCCACGCCAACCGGGGCCACGACTACCGCACCCACGACATCGAGATGCACATCTCCGAGATCGGACTGTGCGGAGGGCATTCCGCCTCCGGCGTGTGGGTCGACGAGAACGCTCGCACCACCGTAGCGGGGCTGTACGCGGCCGGAGACCTGGCGTGCGTACCGCACAACTACATGATCGGCGCGTTCGTCTACGGCGAGCTGGCCGGTCAGCACGCGGCGTCCATCCTCGCCGATACCGCTGCGCCCCAGTCGCTTCCGGATGATCAGGTGGCGGCCGCACACGAACTGATCTACCGGCCGCTGCGCAACCCCGACGGACCGCCGCAGCCACAGGTCGAATACAAGCTGCGCCGCTTCGTCAACGACTACGTGGCGCCGCCGAAGACGGCGACCAAGCTGTCCATCGCGGTGCAGACGTTCGACCGCATGCGCGACGAGGTCGCCGGCATCGGCGCGTCGACACCGCACGAGTTGATGCGCGCGGTGGAGGTGTCGTTCATCCGGGACTGCGCCGAGATGGCGGCCCGATCGTCGTTGACCCGCACGGAATCCCGCTGGGGGCTGTATCACGACCGTTCCGACCTGCCCGAGCGAGACGACGAGAACTGGCGCTTTCACCTCAACCTTTTCAAGGACGCCGAGGGATCGATGGAGTTCCTGAAGCGACCGGTCGCGCCGTACTTCGTGCCGGTGCCCGGGCTGGATGGGATCCCCACCGGCGACTCGGCGACGATCCCCGTGCAGCAGCCCCCACTCGTCGCCGGGCAGGCACCGGCCACCGAGGGGTCCCGGGTCCGTGACACGCCTCCGGCACAGCCACCGTCGCCACGCATCGCCGCGGTGCTGGCCCTGGAATCCCCCACCGTCGACGAATTGTCGGCCTTCCTATCCGATCCCGACGCCGGCGTGCGGCGCACCGCCGTGGACGTCCTCACCGAGCATCTGCCCGAGGAGTACGGTCCGGCGCTGCTGGCGGGTTTCGCCGACGACGATGCGGGCGTGCGCGCCACGACGGCCGACGGCGTGCGCGAACTCGTCGAAGTATTGCCCGAACCCGCTGCCGCCCAGGCATTCCTGCAATCGGCCGACCCGGTGGTACGCGCGGCCGTCGTGTACCTGCTCAGCTCGCGCAGAGTCGGCGAGGCATCCGACTTCCGTCGCATGCTCGACGATCCGGACCACCGGGTCCGCATCGAAGCGGTCCGTGCACTAGTGTCCGTCGACGACGCCGACGGCGTGAGCGCAGCGTCGCGGGACGACAACCGCGAGGTACGCATCACGGTCGCCAACGCGCTAGGCACCCTGGGCGAGGGTGCCACGACGGTCGGCACGCTCATCCGCGACCCGGATCCGTTGGTACGGGCGGCGGCGCTGGCCGCACTCGGGGCCGGCGGTTTCTCCGAGCCAGATCTGGCCGCGATCGAGGGCGGCCTGGCGGAGTCGGCGTGGCAAGTCCGCCAGGGTGCCGTCCGCGCCCTGGCCGGTGTCGGAAAATCCGCCGCCGTCGCTCCGCTGACCCGCGCGCTCAGCGATCCGCACCTCGACGTACGCAAGGCGGCGGTTCTCAGCCTGACCCGCTGGGCACCTTTCGACGGTGCCGCGCGGGACGCATTGAACTCGGCATTGGACGACGGCGACGCCGACGTGCGAGCCTACGCCCGGCAGGCGCTGGCCACCGCATCAGTGGAAGAGGTTTGCTAACCGTCATCGTTGGGTAAACCCGCGTCTGCCAATGGGTTCACGGGAGGCGCGGACAATTTCATGAGTTTCGTCGACTTCGTCAGCGACCGCTGGTCCGTGCTCTCCTTCCTGGCATATCAGCACATGAGCCTGGTCGTTCAGACGCTGCTGCTGGCCACCGTGGCCGCCCTGCTGATCGGGGTTGTCATCTATCGCTCGCGATGGGGGTCTGGCCTTCGGGAACTCGCTCACCTCGGTCGGGCTGACCATTCCCTCGTATGCACTGCTCGGCGTGCTGGTCGGCATCGTTGGGATCGGCGTGCTGCCGTCGGTCATCACCACCGACGGCCGCATTCCAGCACTGAAGCTGCGGGTACTCGAGGACGACCGGCGGATCTTTTCCGCTCTACAACCTCACCGAGGAGATCAACACCGATCTGCTCAATGCACACCCGGAGTTGGCGGAAATCTTCGCCCAGCTCAACCCCAGACTGACCAACGACGTAATGCTGGAACTCAACGCCAAGGTGGACAACGACGGCGAAGACCCCGCGCTGGTCGCGCGGGACTGGGCTCATTGGCCAGGGTCTACTGACGTGAGTGCAAGTCGCTAAGACTTGAGCCGTCGCAAGCCGAAGACCGCGATGGCAATGCCGACCAAGGCGACGATCGGACCGATCACCGACCAGGTGGTGGTGTTGCTCATCGGGCTGCCGCCCACCACGCCGAATCCCTGCAGTGCCCACAACAGGCCGAACAACGCAACGATCACGCCCAACACCACGATGGCTATCCGCATGACTCGACAGTAGTCGTGTGTGCAGAACAGCTCCACGACCGAGCCGCGCGGCCTAATCTGATCTTGGCTCGGCCAGTCCTCGGGAGGAGGCGCGTGATCGGTTCTCCCATCCACCGACCGATCCGAACACGTAGATTGCTGTGAGTGCGAAACCCGCTGCACCAACGTGGTATTCAGCTTGCTCAAATGGAGGATCACATGGCGGACTCGTCGGCGCAGGTAAGACGCGACATCCTGCCCATTCCGGACGTACAGCACATTGGGCTGACCACCTACGACGCGAAGGACCCGGACACCAGCTATCCGCCGATCAGGGACATTCGGCCGCCCGATGGCGCGCCGAACGTGCTCGTCATCTTGATCGACGACGTGGGCTTCGGTGCCAGTAGCGCCTTCGGTGGGCCCTGTGACACACCCAACTTCGAGAAGCTTGCCTCGGGCGGGTTGAAGTACAACCGGTTTCACACCACCGCGTTGTGCTCGCCGACGCGCCAGGCGCTGCTGACGGGTCGTAACCACCATTCGGTGGGCATGGGCAACATCACCGAGACTGCTACCGCCGCCCCTGGGTACACCTCGGTGCTACCCAACACGAAGGCACCGCTGGCGTTGACCTTGAAGCTCAACGGCTATTCGACGGCGCAGTTCGGCAAGTGCCACGAGATTCCGGTGTGGCAGACCAGCCCGGCGGGCCCGTTCACCGCATGGCCGACGGGTGGCGGCGGTTTCGAGTACTTCTACGGTTTCATCGGCGGGGAGAACAACCAGTGGGACCCTGCGCTGTACGAGGGCACCTCCCCGATCGAGCCGCCGACGACGCCGGCCGAGGGCTACCACCTCACCGAGGATCTGACCGACAAGGCGATCAACTGGGCGCGCCAGCAGAAGGCACTGCTGCCCGACAAACCCTTCTTCATGTACTTCGCGCCAGGCGCCACCCACGCCCCGCACCAAGTGCCGCCGGAGTGGATCGAGAAGTACAAGGGCAAGTTCGCCCACGGCTGGGACAAGCAGCGCGAGATCACGTTCGAACGTCAGAAGGAACTGGGTGTCATTGCACCGGACGCGGTGCTGACCCCGCGTCACGCGGAGATCCCGGCGTGGGATGACATGGATCCGGCGCTCAAACCCGTGCTCGAACGCGAGATGGAGGTCTACGCCGCATTTTTGGAGCACACCGACCATCACGTCGGCCGGCTGCTTGACGCCCTGGGGCCGGTGCTGGACGACACCCTCGTCTACCTGATCATCGGCGACAACGGCGCTTCGGCGGAGGGCACCCTGCAGGGTGCGTTCAACGAGATGGCCAACTTCAACGGGATGGCAGACATCGAGACCCCCGAGTTCATGATCTCCAAACTCGACGAGTTCGGCGGCGAGGGTTCCTACGGGCACTACGCGGTGGGGTGGGCGTGGGCGATGGATTCGCCGTATCAGTGGACCAAGCAGGTGGCCTCGCACTGGGGCGGCACCCGTAACGGCACGATCGTGCACTGGCCGAAGAAGATCGCGGGGAAGGGTGGCACACGTGACCAGTTCAGCCACGTGATCGATATCGCGCCCACGGTGCTGGAGGCGGCGGGCATCCCTGCACCGACGCTGGTCAACGGAGTCCTGCAGAGCCCATACGAGGGCACCAGCATGCTCTACACCTTCAACGACGCCGACGCGCCCGAGCGGCACCAGACGCAGTACTTCGAGATGTTCTGCAACCGCGGCATTTACCACAAGGGGTGGAGCGCGGTGACCAAGCACCGCACGCCATGGGCGATGGGCGGCCAGGTGATGCCTGCCTTCGACGACGACGTCTGGGAGCTCTACGACGGCAACAGCGACTGGACCCAGTCGAAGGATCTGTCGAAGGAGAATCCGGAGAAACTGCATGAACTGCAGCGGCTTTGGCTGATCGAGGCGGTCAAGTACAACGTGCTTACGCTCGACGATCGCCAGATCGAACGCATCAACCCCGTTACCGCTGGGCGACCGTCGCTGATCAAGGGCAACAGCCAGTTGCTGTTTCCTGGCATGGGCCGGCGGTCGGAGAACAGCGTCGTCGACATCAAGAAAAAGTCGTTCGCGGTCACCTCCGAGGTGGAGGTGCCTGGCGATGGTCTCGAGGGCGTGATCATCGCCCAGGGCGGTCGGTTCGGCGGGTGGAGCCTGTACGCCAAGGATGGTCGGGCCAAGTTCTACTACA
>JAVRPF010000906.1:0-2774 GCA_032162385.1 Mycobacterium sp. | reverse complement strand
AGAAGAAGGCCGAGCGGCTCACCCTGCAGGGCCGCAAGGATCAGAAGCTTCAGAAGCGACTGACGGAGGAACTGGCCTGGGTCCGCTCCGGCGCCAAGGCCCGACAGGCCAAGAACAAGGCCCGCCTGGGACGGTACGAGGAAATGGTCACCGAGGCGGAGAAGACCCGCAAGCTCGACTTCGAGGAGATCCAGATCCCGATCGGCCCGCGACTGGGCAACCAGGTCGTCGACGTTACCAACCTCGACAAGGGCTTCGACGGCCGCATCCTGATCAAGGACCTGTCCTTCACGCTGCCGCGCAACGGCATCGTCGGCGTCATCGGCCCCAACGGCGTCGGCAAGACCACCCTGTTCAAGACCATCGTCGGGCTGGAGGAGCCGGACAGCGGCATCGTCAAGGTCGGCGAGACCGTCAAGCTGAGCTACGTCGACCAGAACCGCGGTGGCATCGACCCGAAGAAGAACGTCTGGGAGGTCGTCTCGGACGGGCTGGATTACATCGAGGTGGGGCAGAACGAGGTGCCGTCGCGGGCCTACGTGTCGGCGTTCGGTTTCAAGGGCCCGGATCAGCAGAAGCCGGCCGGGGTGCTCTCCGGCGGCGAGCGCAACCGGCTGAACCTGGCGCTCACCCTCAAGGAGGGCGGCAACCTCATCCTGCTCGACGAGCCCACCAACGACCTCGACGTCGAAACGCTGAGCTCCCTCGAAAACGCCCTGCAGCAGTTCCCGGGCTGCGCGGTGGTCATCTCGCACGACCGGTGGTTCCTGGACCGCACCTGCACGCACATCCTGGCGTGGGAGGGTGATGACGACAACGAGGCCAAGTGGTTCTGGTTCGAGGGCAACTTCGGCGGCTACGAGGAGAACAAGGTGGCACGACTTGGTGCCGATGCCGCGCGTCCGCACAGGGTGACCCACCGCAGGCTAACGCGGGACTAGTCTCGCACCTGCGTGCCAGCGTCGGCACACAGCTTGCGAGTCAGGAGCAATCGGCATGACGGTGAATCCGGGAAGCGGCCAGGACTTCGACGGATCCGCCAACACGACGGTGCTACACCAGGACGCCAACGCCAGGCTCGCCAGGGCGTACCTCCAGACCTATCAAGGTCCGCACGGTGATGCGCCCGCCGCCGATTCGGCGATCACCGCCCCCGTCGACCAGTCGATCGCCGGCAGGCTGGTGTCGCCGGCGCTGCTGGCCGCCCACGGCCGTCTTGGTCGGCAGCGCAGGCTCGGCGAGACGAAGGTCGCGGTGTACGGCGCCGACGACGCTGCCGGTTTCGGGCCAGCCCTGCAACTGGTCACCGACCAGAGCGCGATGCTGATGGACTCCGTCACGGTGTTGCTGCACCGCCTCGGCGTCGCCTACTCCGCGATCATGAATCCCACGTTCCGGGTGCGCCGCGACACGTCGGGTCAGTTGGTCGAGATGCGGCCAGCCGCCGACCCGGAGGCGCCCCGCGACGGCATCGACGAGACGTGGATCCACGTCGCGCTGTCCCCGTCGGTGGACGGCCGATCACTGATCGAGGCCGCCCGCCTGCTGCCCAACGTGCTCGCCGACGCGCGGCAGGTGGCCGTCGACTCGGCGGCGCTGAACGCCACCCTGGTCGGTCTGGCGAACACGCTGGACGCCGACCGCGCCGGACTCTTCCCGAGCTACGACCGCCGCGACGTGGCCGCGCTGTTGCGCTGGCTCGCCGACGGGCACTTCGTCCTGCTGGGCTATCAGCGCTGCGGGGTGCGCGACGGACAGGCCTCGGTCGACCCGGCCAGCCGCCTTGGCGTGCTCCGGTTGCGCAACGACGTGCTCCCGCAGCTCACCGGTCCCGACGATCTGCTGGTGCTCGCCCAAGCCACCATGCCCAGCTTCCTGCGCTACGGCGCCTACCCCTTCGTGGTGGTGGTCCGCGAGAACCACGGTGGGCAGGTCCAAGCCGTGGAGCACCGGTTCGTCGGGCTGTTCACCGTGGCCGCGACGAACGCCAACGTGCTCGAGATCCCGCTGATCTCACGGCGCGTCAACGAAGCCCTGGCGTTGGCGCAGGGCGACCCCAGCCATCCCGGGCAGCTGATGCTGGACATCATCCAGACCATCCCACGGTCGGAACTCTTCGCGCTCGGCGCCCGCGATCTGCTCGACATGGCCAAGGCGGTGGTCGATCTCGGCTCGCGGCGGCGCGCGCTGCTGTTCCTGCGGGCCGACCAGCTCGCCCACTTCGTGTCCGCCCTGGTGTATCTGCCGCGGGACCGCTACACCACCGCTGTCCGGCTCGACATGCAGGACATCCTGGTCCGCGAACTCGGCGGTGTCAGCATCGAATACACCGCGCGGGTCAGCGAATCCCCTTGGGCGGTGGTGCACTTCACCGTTCGACTGGCCGAGGGCTCTCGTCCGGCCGACGTCGACACGTCGCTGAGCAACGAGACCAGGATCCAGAACCTGCTGACCGAGGCCGCCCGCACCTGGGGCGACCGGTTGATCGGCGCGGTGAAGCTTGGATCGATCAGCCAGGCCCACGCCGAGCATTACGCCGCCGCGTTCCCCGAGGTGTACAAGCAGGCCTTTGCGCCGTTGGACGCCATCAGTGACATCGCGATCGTCGAAGAGCTGCAGGACAACTCGGTCAAGCTGGTGTACTCCGAGGGCCGCGAGGGCCAAACCGCCCAGCTCACCTGGTACGTAGGTGGACGATCGGCGTCCCTGAGCGAGTTGCTGCCGATGCTGCAGTCGATGGGCGTGGTGGTGCTCGAGGAGCGGCCCTTCACCGT
>JAVRPF010000905.1:0-6617 GCA_032162385.1 Mycobacterium sp. | reverse complement strand
AACAGCGCCACGTCGCGCACCCGGGCGAACCGGTCCACGCCCGCGCACGCCGCCTCGGTGACCAGGCCCACCGGGCGGTCGCCGTCGACGACCACCGCAGCGCCGTGCGCCCGCTTGTGAATCAGCGCCATCGCATCGGACACCGAGTCGTCGGGTGAGAGGATGACCGGCGTGTCGACGACCAGGTCGCGACTCTTGACGAAGTCGACCGTCGCCTTGACCACCGAGATCGGAAGGTCTTGTGGCAGAACGACGATGCCGCCACGTCGCGCCACCGTCTCGGCCATCCGCCTGCCCGCCACCGCCGTCATGTTGGCGACCACAACCGGAATGGTGGTGCCGGAACCGTCAACGGTCGAGAGGTCCACGTCGAAGCGGGACGTCACGTCGGAGCGCCCTGGCACGATGAAGACGTCGTTGTAGGTCAGGTCGTATGGCGGCTTCGGGCCGTCGAGAAACCTCAAGGTGACACTCTCCTTCCTGACCTCAACCCGACTGACCTCAAGCAGGCACTTCGCTGCGGTCACCGCTCCACAACGTGTGGAACTTCTTGGTCGGGTCCTCGTCAATGCGGCCGTAGGTGTGCGCGCCGAAGAAGTCGCGCAGACCCTGTGTGAGGGCGGCAGGCAGACGCTCGGTACGCAGCGCGTCGTAGTAGGACAGCGCCGAGGAGAAGCCGGGGATCGGGATACCCAGTTCGGTGGCGGTCACCACGACGCGGCGCCAGCTGTCGATCGCCGCCTCGATGGCATCGCGGAAGTACGGCGCGACCAGCAGTGTGGCGAGATCGGGCTCTGCGTCGAAGGCTTCCTTGATCCGGTTGAGGAACTTGGCGCGGATGATGCAGCCGCCGCGCCAGATGGTGGCCATGTCGCCGGGCGTGATGCCCCAGTCGTACTCGTTGCTACCGGCCTGAATCTGGTTGAAGCCCTGGGCATAGGCCACGATCTTGGAGGCGTACAGCGCCTTGCTGACGTCCTCGGTGAACCGGGCAGCGTCGGACGGCTTGGCACCGAGGGCGCCCGACGCCAGGCCGGTGGTGGCCTTGCGCTGCGCGACCGAACCGGACAGCGCGCGGGCGAAGACCGCCTCGGCGATGCCGGTCACCGGCACCCCGAGATCCAGTGCCGACTTCACGGTCCAGCGACCGGTGCCCTTCTGTTCGGCCTCGTCGAGGATCACGTCGACCAGCGGTTTGCCGGTCTTGGAGTCGGTCTGACGCAGCACCTCGGCGGTGATCTCGATGAGGTAGCTGTCCAGGTCGCCCTTGTTCCACTCGGCGAAGACGTCCGCGATCGCGGGAGCGGTCTTGCCCAGCCCGTCGCGCAGCAACTGGTAGGCCTCGCCGATCAGCTGCATGTCGGAGTATTCGATGCCGTTGTGCACCATCTTGACGAAGTGCCCGGAGCCGTCCGGACCGATGTGCGTGCAGCAGGGCACGCCTTCGACGTGCGCGGAGATCTCCTCCAGCAGCGGGCCGAGCGACTTGTAGGACTCAGCCGGGCCGCCGGGCATGATCGACGGTCCCTTCAGCGCGCCCTCCTCGCCGCCGGAGATACCGGCGCCGACGAAGTGCAGGCCACGTTCGCGAATGGCCTTCTCGCGGCGGATGGTGTCGGTGTAGAGCGAGTTGCCGCCGTCGATGATGATGTCGCCTTCCTCCATCGCGTCGGCAAGCTCGTTGATGACGGCATCGGTGGGGTCGCCTGCCTTGACCATGATCAGCACGCGGCGCGGCTTTTCCAGTGCGGCAAGGAATTCCGGGATTGTCTCGCTTCGGACGAACTTTCCCTCCGAACCGTGCGCTTCGAGCAGCGCATCGGTCTTGGCGACCGAGCGGTTGTGCAGTGCGACGGTGTAGCCGTGGTTGGCGAAGTTGCGGGCGATGTTGGAGCCCATCACGGCCAAGCCGGTGACCCCGATCTGGGCGGTGGCGGAGGTTTCGGACGAGCTCACAGGCAGCCTTTCGTTGTTTGGTTGTGGCACGGGGAGTTTGACGCTATGCGGCGAAGAGCCTCTGCAACTCGGTGAGCCACGGCACCGCGAATGCGATGGTCGGCACGATGACCACCGCTGCGGCGGCCAGGTATGCGGTGATGGCGAATCTCACGCTGTTGGGCCTACCGCCGAGTCGGCGCACGCGGATGACGGTCGTGGGGCCGCCCGCGGCCAGCGCGCCGGACGGGGTTCGCCCCGAAGCGCATGCGACGAGGGCACGGGCCAGGGAAGTCGGTCCGGCGGCACGCACCGCGGCGTCGTCGGCGAGCAGTTCGATGAGCAACCGCACGGCGTCCAGGGCACTGGCGCTGCGGACGAAGCGGGGGAAGGCGGCGTGTACCGCGGTGAACATCTCAAGGACGAGGTCGTGACGGGCGCGCAGGTGCGCCTGCTCGTGGCTCAGGATGGCGGCGATCTCGCTGTCGGCCAGGGTGGTGAGGGTGCCAAGACTGACCACGACGCGGCTGCGGACCCCAGGCAGGCAGTAGGCCAGCGGTTGCTTCACGTCCAGGATGCGCAGGCCGCTGGCCCGCGTGCAGACCTCGGGAGCGGCATCGCGCGAGCTGCCGAGCAGGTCGACGAGCATCCGGTGGTGGGCCCGCCTGCGCCGGGTCGCGATGGCGACCTGGACCACGGCGACGAACAAGCGGCCGCCGACCACCAGCGTCAGCGCGAACACGACGACGTAGATGCACCACAGCGGCCAGCCGAGGACCGCTATCTCGCTGGTGATCGTGGCGGACGGGCGCCCGTCGGGACCAGGTACGAAGAGTCGGCTGGCAATCGCGATTCCGGCGCTGAACGCGGAGAGCACTGCGGCGACTGCGATCGACTGCCACAGCACGACGGCCGCACGTGGCGCACGCAGCGGCCACCACGCTCTGGCCAGCAGCGCCGGCACCGGTCCGACGAGGACCAACGCGACGATGGTGAAGGCCAGCGCGGACACACCGTTAGTGTCCCTCAGGCGGTGCCCGGATCGCCAGTAGGCGGGCCGGTTCGATGCTTGTCTTCCAGTTCGGCCAGTGCGCGTCGTAGGGCGGCGGCCTCGTCGGCCCCCACCCGCTCGACGAAGTGCACCAGCGCCGACTCGCGGCTACCGGAGTCCGAAGCCTGGTCGAGCGCGTCCACCATGAGTCCGGCGACCAGCACGTCGCGGCCATGGGTCGGGGCGTACCGATGAGCCCGGTCGTCGCGGTGCTGAACCACCAGATTCTTCTTCGCCAGCCGCTGCAGGACCGTCATGATCGTGGTGTAGGCCAGATCGCGCCGCGCGGACAGCGCCTCGTGCACCTGGCGCACGGTCTGGGGTTCGCGCGATGACCACAGGTGGTCCATCACCTCGCGTTCGAGTTCCCCGAGTCGCGTCATCTTCGCCATGTTCCGTTCACTCTCCTGGGCACTGAATTCAGGGTACTACGGGCTTACTACCGTGTGTCGTATCCACCGACCGCGTCGGAGCGTCGGCAGTAGGGGCGCCGACGCCGACAAACACCCGTTTCTCCAGTCGTTGTGAGGCCAGTCACGAGGGGGACCGTCGTGGTCGACGACCCCCTGATCGCCCGGATGGCAATCAGGGGGAGTCTGCCGCTGCACGAGTCCAGCCGCAGACTGCGCGAGTTGTATCCGGCAATGTCCGCGCGTCTACGGCGTGGCCGTGATGGGCGACCTGACGCGCCGGCGCTGGTGGCCGCTATCGGACGTGCTCAGCACCGACCGACTCAAGGACATGTTCGCCGCGGCCGCCGCGGAGACCGAAAGTCGCTTCGCCGTCGCGCAGCAGTTGGCCGCGACGTTGTCGCACGTCGACTCCGAGGGTGCGATCGACTGGGTCGGCGTCGTCGATCCCACGCTGCGGGTGCTGCCCGAGGACCAGTACTTCGGCGGTCGCGCGGGGCCGCGACGGCGCCATCCCGGACGCGACCGCATCATGGCGCTGCCGAACGAGGCGTCGTTGACCACCTGGGTCGCCCACCGCAGCCATCGCGCGCTGGAACCGTTGTTCGACAAGCTCTTCGAGGTCTGCGGCGGCGCAATGTCGGTCGCCGCAATGTGGCATGTCGTCGGCGCCGCGGTGGTCAGCGCTGCCACCCAGGTGCCGCTGCTGGCCGGGTCGAGCGAACTGACCAGCATGCATCGGGGACCGGCCGTGCTCGACGCGTTGGTGGGGTTCGGTGCGCCGGTTCGGGGATCGGGCAGAACCCTTGCAAGTAAGGCCTTGCTAAATTAGGGCAGCCTTGCCTATTGTTATTGGCAGGAACACAACGGCGTCAACGAACCACCGGGACCGAGCCGGAGTCCTGAGGGCTGCAGAGACCCCCGGTCCACTCGAGGTCGGGCCCCGCACACATCGTGTGCGGGGCCCGACCGCTTTTCGTCGCGGCCCGCATACACCGGATGCGCGACCGGCGTGTAAACAATGAGCCGTGACGAACTCAGTGCCGCCCGGCCTCGGTACCGGCTTCGACGATGAACTCGGTCTGAAGATCCTCGACCTGACCCCAGACGGCGGGCGGGCGCAGTTGATCATCAAGGACGAACTGCTGCAGCCGTGGGGCATCGTGCACGGCGGCGTGTACTGCTCGATCATCGAGAGCCTCGCAAGCGTCTCGGCGAACGCGTGGCTCAATGCCGAGGGCGGTAGCGGCAGAGTGGTCGGGGTCAACAACAACACCGACTTCCTGCGGGCCATCTCGTCGGGCACCGTCACGGCGGTGTCGACCCCCATCCACCGCGGCCGGCTGCAACAACTCTGGCTGATCACCATCACCAACGAGGACGACCGCCTGGTGGCCCGCGGCCAGGTGCGGCTGCAGAACATGCCCGGCGACCCGCCCGCCTGACTTCACGCGTGCGCTGCTGACTGCCGCGGGCCGTGGCAGGATCGCGCACTATGCGCTTGACCCCGCACGAGCAGGAGCGCCTGCTCATTTCGTACGCGGCTGAACTCGCCCGTCGCCGGCGGGCGCGTGGTCTGCGCCTGAACCATCCCGAAGCGGTCGCGGTGATCACCGACCACCTGCTCGAGGGCGCCCGAGACGGCCGCACGGTGGCCGAGTTGATGGTCAGCGGTCGCGAGGTGCTCGGCCGCGACGAGGTGATGGAGGGCGTGCCCGAGATGCTCTACGACGTCCAGGTCGAGGCCACCTTCCCGGACGGCACCAAGCTCGTCACCGTCCACGATCCGATCGCGTGAGGCACCAGTGAGCGCTTACGCGAAGAGCAGAGGACACCGATGATCCCTGGAGAGATCGTCTACGGCGAGGGCGACATCGCAATCAACGACGGCGCCGAGCGGCTCTCGCTCAACGTGGTCAACACCGCGGACCGCCCGGTCCAGGTCGGCAGCCACGTGCACCTGCCGCAGGCCAACGCGGCGTTGCAGTTCGACCGCGCGGCCGCGCACGGTCATCGGCTCGACATCCCCGCGGGCACCGCGGTGCGCTTCGAACCGGGTGTCGCCCAGCTCGTCTCCCTCGTCCCGCTGAGCGGCACCCGCGAGGTACACGGGCTGTCGCTGACGCCGCCAGGAAAGTTGGATGCCTCGTGAGCGAGCTGACCCGAGCGCGCTACGCCGCACTCTTCGGTCCAACCACCGGTGACCGAATCCGCCTCGCCGACACCGACCTGTTCGTCGAGATCACCGAGGACCGCAGCGGTGGGCCCGGCCTGGCCGGTGACGAAGCAGTCTTCGGCGGCGGCAAGGTGCTACGCGAGTCGATGGGACAGTCGCGGGCCACCCGCGCCGACGGCGCGCCCGACACCATCATCACCGGCGCGGTGATCATCGATCACTGGGGAATCATCAAGGCCGACATCGGCATCCGCGACGGGCGCATCACCGGCATCGGCAAGGCGGGCAACCCCGACATCATGTCCGGCGTGCACGCGGATCTCGTGGTGGGGCCCTCCACCGAGGTCATCTCCGGCAACGGCCGCATCCTCACCGCAGGCGCAATCGACTGCCACGTCCACCTGATCTGCCCGCAGATCATGGAAGAGGCACTCGGCGGCGGCATCACCACGATCATCGCGGGCGGCACCGGCCCGGCCGAGGGGAGCAAGGCCACCACCGTGACGCCCGGCTCCTGGCATCTGGCCCGCATGCTGGAAGCGCTGGACACCTGGCCGCTGAACGTCGCGCTGCTGGGCAAGGGCAATACCGTCAGCGCCGACTCGATGTGGGAGCAACTGCGAGCCGGCGCAGCGGGTTTCAAGTTGCACGAGGACTGGGGCACCACCCCGGCCGCCATCGATGCCTGCCTGACCGTCGCCGAAGCTGCGGGCGTCCAGGTGAATCTGCACTCGGACACCCTCAACGAGGCCGGCTTCGTCGAGGACACCCTCGCCGCGATCAACGGCCGTGCCATCCACGCGTATCACACCGAGGGTGCGGGCGGCGGCCACGCGCCCGACATCATCACGGTGGTGTCGCACCCGAACGTGTTGCCCAGTTCCACCAACCCGACCCGCCCGCACACCGTTAACACCCTCGACGAACATCTCGACATGCTGATGGTGTGTCACCACCTCAACCCCAGCGTCCCAGAGGATCTGGCGTTCGCCGAGAGCCGGATCCGGCCGTCGACGATCGCCGCCGAGGATCTGCTCCACGACAT
>JAVRPF010000904.1:0-3817 GCA_032162385.1 Mycobacterium sp. | reverse complement strand
CACCGTCACGACGGGTACCGAAGCTTCGGCTGCCCTTCAGCCCCTGGCATCTGGTCCTGATTCCACTGACCTTCCTGTTGGTCTTTCCGCTGCTGTGGATGTTCATCACGTCATTGCAGACGGAGGGCGAAGCCAACCACTTCCCCCCGGTTCTCCTGCCGGCCCATCCACGGTTTCAGAACTATTCCGACGCCTGGGCCACGGCGCCGTTCGGGTACTTCTTCCTCAACAGCGCCATCGTCACGTTGGTGGTGCTGGTCAGCAATCTCGTCGTCTGCAGCGTGGCCGGCTACGCCTTCGCCCGTATCCGATTCCTCGGCCGCGGAGCGCTTTTCGTCACCTTGATGGCGACACTGATGGTGCCGTTTCAGGTCACGATGATTCCGGTGTTCCTGATCGTGAAGTGGTTCGGCGAGAACGTCTGGGACGTACTGGGTATCGATCACATCGGCGCGTTGATGCTCCCCAATCTTGCGACGGCGTTCGGCATCTTCTTCTTGCGCCAGTTCTTCCAGACGGTTCCGGTGGAACTCGAGGAAGCTGCCCGAGTCGACGGAACGTCGCGGTTGGGCGTGCTGTTCAAGATCGTGCTGCCGTTGTCATTGCCTGCGATGTCCACGCTGGCCGCCCTGACCGTCCTCACCTCCTGGAACGACTTCATGTGGCCGTTGATCGTGATCACCTCGCAGGATCAGATGACGATTCCGTTGGGTCTCAGCTACTTCCAGGGGGCGCACAGGGTCAAGTGGCCGCTGCTCATGGCGGCCAACGTGATGAGCCTGTTGCCGATGCTGCTGGTGTTCGTCGGCGCGCAACGGTATTTCGTCCAGTCGGTGGCCAGCACGGGCATCAAGGGCTGAGTCCGCCGACATCGTGAGGAAGGAAAGACGTTGGCAGAAGTAGAGTTCCGCGATGTTACGCGGCGTTACCCGGGCGGCCGCTCGGCAGACACCTTGGCCCTCAAGGGCCTCAACCTGACGGTGTCGGACGGGGAGTTCCTGATCCTGGTCGGGCCGTCCGGGTGCGGCAAGAGCACCGCATTTGCGCCTGCTGGCAGGGCTGGACAAGCCGACGTCGGGCGAGATCAGAATCGGCGGCGCGACGGTCAACCAGCTGACTCCCGGCCAGCGGGACATCGCGATGGTGTTCCAGAACTATGCGCTCTACCCCCACATGACCGTTTACCGAAACCTCGCATACGGTCTGCGGCAGCGCAGAACCCCGCGAACCGAGATCGAGCGGCGAGTCCGCGAGACGGCGAGCCTGCTGCAGATAACCGAGCTTCTCGAGCGCAAACCCGGCCAGCTCTCCGGCGGGCAGCGCCAAAGGGTGGCCATGGGGCGCGCGCTGGTGCGCCAACCGCAAGCGTTCCTGCTGGACGAACCGCTGTCGAATTAGGATGCCAAGCTGCGCAACCAGGTCCGCGGTGACCTCAAGCGCCTGCACCGCGAATTTCCTGTCACGTCCATCTACGTCACCCACGACCAGGTCGAGGCGATGACTCTCGGCGATCGACTGTGCGTGATGTCCGACGGTGAAGTGCAGCAGATCGGCACGACCGACGACATCTACAACCGGCCGGCCAATACGTTCGTCGCGGCGTTCATGGGCAGTCCGCCGATGAACCTGATGCCGGGCGTCGTGCGCACCGGGATCCTGCACGTCGGCGGCGCTCCGGTGACGGCGGTCCACGAACCCGACGGTCCGGTCACCGTCGGGGCGCGGCCCGAGCATCTGCAGCTGCACACGTCCCCCGCTGACGGGATGGTGCCCGCCGTCGTCGACTTCGTGGAACCTCTGGGCAGCCACGTCTTGGTTACCGCGATCCTCGACGCCCGCTTTCCCCCGTCGCTTCGCTCGCCCCGGCCCGGCGATACGTCGCCTGGATCGGACGAGACGCGGGTGATCGTGCAGGCGCCCGCAGGCATTGCGTTGGACCCCGGCACGCGCGTCGGCCTCACCACGGCACCCGAGCGGACCTACTTCTTCGACGCCGTCACCGGGGACGCCCGGCGCGCCCGCGAGCGCATAACGCTGTCATGACCCTCGGCGGGCGGTGCGTAGGGAAAAATCCCGATTCCTCCACGCACCTCGCCCAATAACGTCGTTCCACATGCAGACCCGCACGCTCCTTCCCGCTGTCCTCGTCGTCACGGTCGTGGCCGTCGGATGTGGCGGCGGCGATGCCAAACCCGCTGCGTCCCAGCCGTCCTCCAACCGTTCGACCTCGGCAACGGGAAGTCCCGGGGGCGGCGCGTCCGGGGCGGGGCTGTTCACCACCCCCGCGCCGTGGACGACGAACGTCGCCGGTGCCCCCAGTTCGGAGCGCAGTGACGCGATCATCGCCGCACTCGCCAACGCGGGCGGGTGGGGCAACGACGACGTTCTCCAGACCGACTTCGCGATCCCGATCTTCTTTGCCGACGCCAACACGCCTCGGATGGAGGTAGTCGGCACTGACGACTACTGCTATGGCGGCCCCGACTGCGACGAGGTGCCCGCCGAGATGCCGGTGCCCGCGGATGCGTACATCGAAGGATCGGAGGACCTTTCGTGCGATGCCGCCCAGGAGGACTGCCACCTGCTCGTGGTCGACCGCGGCGAGAGCAAGCTCTATGAGCTCTATCAAGCCAACAAGATCGGCGACCAGATGACGGCGGGGGGCTTCTTCGTCTGGGATCTGAACAAGGAATACCCCGACACGCTCCGTGGCCCTCAGTGCACCAGCGCGGACGCCGCCGGGTTCCCGATCGCCGCCATGACCCCAACCGCCGACGAGGTTGCCTCCGGCGAGTTGAGCCACGCCCTGCGCTTCATCCTGCCCAACGACCGGATGAAGGAGGGCGTCTACGTTGCACCGGCCACGCATGCCGGCGGTCCGGAGAACACCGATCCGGACGCGCCGCCCTACGGCGTGCGATTTCGGCTGAAGGCCGATTTCGACGACTCGTCGTTCTCGGATCCACAGAAGGTCGTGATCAAGGCGATGAAAACCTACGGGATGCTGCTGTCCGACGGTGGCGAGATCGCCCTGACCTTCGCTGACGACGAGAACAGCACGGCCAAGTGGGCGGATCTCGGCATCGACTCCCAGAGCTTCAAAGAGCTCACGCCCGATCAGTTCGAGGTCGTCGACCTCGATCCGGAGATCGAGCTCACCTACGAATGCATCCGCAACCCGTGATGGCTCGTTACTGACGATCAGGTAGATATAGCGGCTAAGCAAACAACCGCCGGGTTCGGCGCCATTGCAGAAGACGCCAGGTCAGACGCCGTAGCGGAGTAGCTCGTCGGCAGTGATCAGGCGTTCGTGCTTCGCCGGGAACTCGCGGCACTTCACCGGGTGCCGTAGATATGACCAGGCGATTCGCGTCATCCGGAATTGGGGCATCGGGTTCATGTGCACGGTGTTTACTCCTGCGTTCGGTTGGCTGCACCGTGGGGCCACACTAGCGCACGACCCCCGCGCATTCATTAGACACCTGTGAGCTGGCTAACACCAGCAGGCACGCCGAAATAAAGTCAGATGTTTCTTGTGTGACTAATGGGGCCAATGAGGTTGATCGGCCGCCTCTATCGCTGCGGGTGTCTGCTCTTCGCGCAAGCGCTCATCGCTGCGGCGCGGCGGTGGGCTTGATCGGCGCAGGCAGCGCCGTCTGCCCCATCAGGTAGCGGTCCACCCCCGCGGCGGCGGCCCGGCCCTCGGCGATCGCCCACACGATCAGCGACTGCCCGCGACCCATGTCACCGGCAACGAAGACGCCAGGCACCGACGTCTGGAAGTCGTCGTTGCGCGCCACGTTTCCGCGGTCGGTGA
>JAVRPF010000903.1:0-7416 GCA_032162385.1 Mycobacterium sp. | reverse complement strand
CGCGGGTCGGTGTCCATGGTCTCAGGTGAGCTCATCATCGGGAACCCCCAGGTATGCGGCGATGACCGCCGGGTCTTCGCGGATGTCGGCAGGCAGCCCGTCGGCGATCTTGCGGCCGAACTCGAGCACGACGATGCGGTCGGTGACACCCATCACCAGCCGCATGTCGTGTTCGATCAACAGCACGGTGTACCCGTCGTCCCGAATCGCCTTGATCAGCTCGATGAGCGCGGCCTTCTCACTCGGGTTGAACCCCGCCGCAGGCTCGTCGAGACACAGCAGCTTGGGCTCGGTGGCCAGCGCACGTGCGATCTCCAGCCGGCGCTGATCACCGTAGGGAAGGTTCCTCGCCTTCTCCTCGCCGCGGTGTGCGATGCCGACGAACTGCAGCAACGCCGCGGCCCGCTCGATCGCGTCGCGCTCCTCGCGCCGGTGCCGCGGCGTACGGACCAGTGCCCCGGGGACCGACGTCTTGTGACGCGCGTCGGTGCCGACCACGACGTTCTCCAGCGCCGTCATCTCGCCCCACAGCCGGATGTTCTGGAACGTTCTGGCGATGCCGCGGCGGGTGATCTGGTGCCGCTTGATCCGGCCCAGCGGCGCACCGTCGAAGATCACCGTCCCCGACGTGGGCCGGTACACACCGGTGATCGCATTGAAGCAGGTGGTCTTGCCCGCGCCGTTGGGTCCGATGAGCCCCAGGATCTCACCCCGCTTGATGCTGAACGTCACCGCGTCGAGCGCGGTGAGGCCGCCGAACTGGACGGTGAGATCCTTCGTCTCCAGCAGCGGCTCGCCCTCGGCCACCTGGACGTCCCGGTGCAGTGCGGCGAGTTCCTCGTCGATCACGGGTTCTTCTGTCATGCGCGATCCCGCTTCGCTTCTCGCTCGTCATGCTGCCGCCTTCGAATCGTCGGCGCTGTGAACGAGATTCCGCGCCGACCTGCCGTAGGCGAGCAGTTGTTGGCGCACCGGGAACAGCCCCTGCGGCCGGAAGATCATCAACACCACCAATGCCAATCCGAAAAACAGATACTTCAGGTCGCCCAGGTTGACCCCGAAGAGATGCACGCCGAGCAGGCGGTTGGGCAGGTAGACGATGATGAATGCGCCGAAGATGACGCCCAGCTTGTTGCCCTGACCGCCCAGCACCACGGCCACCAGGAACAGCATCGAGTTGATGATGTTGAAGTTCGTTGGCGCGACGTACTGCACCTGGCCGGCGTACAGGGCGCCCGACAGGCCGCCGATGGCCGCACCGATCACGAAGGCCCAGAGTTTGAACCGGAAGGTGTTGACGCCCATCACCTCTGCGGCGTCCTCGTCCTCCCGGATGGCCACCCAGGCCCGGCCCACCCGACTGCGCTCCAGGTTGCCGACCAGCAGCAGGATTCCCACCACCAGGAGCAGGCCGAGCCAGAACCACCAGGTGCCGTAATTCGCGTGGCCACCGGAGTTGCCACTGGAGAAGACGCCGTTCGGCAGCCGTTCGCTCTCCCCCACCCGCGGATAGGCGACCTCGTTCAGACCACGCGACCCGTTGGTGATGTCGGCGAGGTTGTCGGCGAGCAGACGGATGATCTCGCCGAATCCCAGCGTCACGATGGCCAGGTAGTCACCGCGCAGGCGCAGGGTCGGCGTGCCGAGGATGAGACCCGCCAGCGCGGTCACCGCCATCGCCAACGGCACACACGACAGCCACGCCCAGTCCTTGCTGAAGAACCCCGTGGGGCCCAGCTTGTTCCACGGACTGTCAGGGCTGGTGAGCAGCGCCACCGTGTACGCGCCGACCGCGTAGAAGCCTACGTAACCGAGGTCGAGCAGACCGGCCTGGCCGACCACCACGTTGAGACCGATGGCGATGATCGCGATCATCACGAAGGCCGCCATGGTCCCGCCGAAGCTGATCCCCGGGGTGTCGAGAATGTCCGGCGTGTGTAGTGGCAACAACCCGAGCAGCACGAAGCCGACGACACCGAAGATCCACTTCCCCGACCGACTGAGACCCGCCCACCACTGCCGTAGGCCGTCGCCCGGCGCCAACAGTCGCTGAACCGCCGTCATGCGCTCATCGCTTTCGGGCGTTGCGTGGTGGCTCATGCTCTCGCCTTCCCGAGGCTTTCACCGAGTATGCCGGTCGGCCGGATCAACAGGACGAGGACGAGCAGCACGAATGCCACGACGTCGCGCCACTGGGTGCCGAACACCGCCTGGCCGTAGTTCTCCATGATGCCCAGCAGCAGGCCGCCGAGCAGTGCACCGCGCAGGTTCCCGATGCCACCGAGCACGGCGGCCGAGAACGCCTTGATGCCGAGCAGAAATCCGCCGGAGTAGATGATGCCCTGTGGCACCTTGAGCGTGTAGAGCAGCGCCGCCGCGCCGGCCAGCAGTCCGCCGATGAGGAAGGTGGTCATGATGATGCGCTCGCGGGAGACACCCATGAGTGTCGCGGTGGTGGAATCCTGCGCCACGGCCCGGATACCGCGGCCGAATTTGGTCCGGTTGATCGCGATGTCGGTCAAAAGCGCGAGCACCAACGCCCCGGCGACGATGACCAGGGTGACGTTGGTGACGGACGCACCGAAGATGGTGAACTGAGTCTTGGGCTGCACCAGGATGATCGGCTGCTGCGCGTTGGAGCCGCCGTACCCCTTGATGATGTGCGGCAGGATGAAGTGTACGAATTCCTGCATCACGAAGGACATTCCGATCGCGGTGATCAGGAACGTGAGCGGCCGCGCGTTGCGCCGTCGTAGGGGGCGGTAGGCGACCGCTTCGAGTCCCACCGCCGCCGTCCCCGAGACCAGCATCGCGAACAGCATCGCTATCGCGAGGTACAGGATGGTCAGCGCGATGCCCTTGTTGTAAGCGTTACCGCTCGGAGTGAAGCCAAGGATGAAGTCGAGGCAGAAGTACGCGCCAAACGTGCCGAGCATGAAGATCTCGGAGTGAGCGAAGTTGATCAGCCGCAGCACGCCGAAGACCAACGTGTAGCCGACGGCAACCAGCGCGTAGATGGCGCCCCACGACAGACCGTCGATCGTCAACTGCCAGAAGCCGTTCAGCAGACCATCGACGTTGAAGTTGATGTTGGCGGCCAATAACACCGGCGGCTCCTCGCGGGATGACGGACACGAGGCGCGCCCGAGCCGTTGGGCCTCGGACGCGCCTCGTCTCTAGGGCTACTGAACCTTGAACATCCAGATCAGGTTGGTGGTCAACTCACCCTTGTCCGTCCACTGGTACTTACGCGCCAAGCCCTGGCCGTTGTAGGTCTTCACGAAGTCCAGCAGCGCCGGGCGGGTGATGGCACCCGAGTCGATTCCCTTCAGCAGGATGGTGCCGAGGTCGTAGCCCTCGGTGCTGTAGGTGCCCGGCTCCTGGCCGAACTTCTTGGTGTACTCCTCGGCGAACGGTCCCGACGCCGGGCCGCACGGGCAGCCCAGGAGCGATTCCTTGGCCGCCTCGCCCGCCTGATTGACGAACGCCGGGTCCTTGGTGCCGTCGGCGCTGACGAAGGTCGCCGTCACGCCGCCGTCCTTGAGCTGCTGGACCAACGGCGCCGCCTCGGCGTAGTAGCCCCCGAAGAACACCGCGTCCGGGCTGGCTCCCTTGACCTGCGTCACCGCGGCCGAGAAGTCCTTGTCACCCTTCTTCACCTGGATGTTGCACGACGAATCCGCCACCGGCCCGAGCGTTTCGCGCACGGCGGTCGCCAGGCCGAGGCCGTAGTCGGTGCTGTCGTCGATCACGCAGACCTTCTTGTAGCCCAGCGTGTTCTTCAGGTAGTTGGCGATCGACGGGCCCTGCACGGCGTCATTGGCCAGGCCGCGGAAGAAGGTCTTCCAGCCGTTCTCGCTCAACGTGGGGTTGGTCGCCGACGCGGTGGTCGCGACGAGGCCCGCCTGGTCGAACACCGTTCCGGTGGCCTTGGTCTCGCCGGAGAAGGCCGGACCGACCAGACCGATGGTGTACTGATCGTCGACGATCTGAGGTGCGATGCCGGTGGCCTTCTGCGGGTCGCCCTCAGTGTCGAACGGCTTCAGCTGCACCTGGCAGCCCGGGTTCGCGGCGTTGTGCTTGTCGATCGCCAGCTGCACGCCGTTCTTGATGTTGATGCCGAGTGCGGCGTCGGGACCGTTGAGGGCACCGGCCATTGCGATCGACACCGGCGGACACGTTGCCTTCCCGTCCCCGGCAGGATCGGCGGGTGCGGCACCTTCGGCAGACTTCACCTCGGCGCCGTTCTCGTCGATCTGCACCTGCGCGACGATCTTCAGGTTGGCTTGCGCCGTGTTCTGTTCGGGGGCGGATTGATTGCAGCCGGCAATGCCCAGCACAACCAAGCCCGCACTCCCGAGAGCAAATGCACTACGTGCCACGCGACCTCGCACGTTTCACCTCCGAGTCAGAGTTGTCATCGGCACCGAGGGTGCAGCGCACGCCGGCCGTCCCCGATGCTTCGGGTAGAACATAGCCAACCCATGGCCGTAGTGCGTCATGTTGGGAAATGCAGCCTGCGTATTCGCCGTGTCTGCCGGTCAAACGGCGGGTCCGGAAACGCAGTTGTTACCCGTCGCCCGGCACATCCAGTGTTTCGAGCACTACTTCGGCAACACGCTTCATGGTGGTTCGGCGGTCCATCGCGGCGCGCTGAATCCACTTGAATGCCTCGGGTTCGGTCATCCCCTGCTTCTGCTGGAGCAAACCCTTCGCGCGCTCGACCAGCTTGCGGGTCTCGAGACGATCCGTAAGCGTGGCGACTTCCTGTTCCAGCGCGGCGATCTCGCTGAACCGGCTCATGGCGACCTCGATGGCCGGAATCAGATCGGTGATGGAGAACGGCTTCACCAGATAGGCCATCGCACCGGCATCCCTGGCCCGCTCGACGAGGTCGCGCTGCGAGAAGGCGGTGAGCACCACGATCGGGGCGATGCGCTTGCTGGCGATCTCCGTGGCCGCGTCGATGCCGTCACGGCGAGGCATCTTCACGTCCATGATCACCAGATCCGGCATGAGCCGTTCGGCCAACTCGACGGCCTCCTGCCCGTCGCCGGCCTCCCCGACCACGTCGTAGCCCTCCTCGCGAAGCATCTCGGCGAGGTCGAGGCGAATGAGGGCTTCGTCCTCGGCAATGAGTACACGGCGCGGCTTCTCGGCGTCGGTCGTTGGCCCAGTCATGTGCACATTGTCGCGTGGCGGGCGCTGATCAGCGACCTCGGGGCCGTCACGGGCCCTCCTGGCGATCCTCTATGGTGGGAGACCGCACGAGCTGAGCCCTCGTATCCCAACTGGCAGAGGAAACGGATTCAAAACCCGTGCAGTGTGAGTTCGAATCTCACCGAGGGCACCAGAGAGATCGGCTCAGAGGCCATTACGACGTTGCGGACGTCGCCGCGCACCCCTTCGGACAGTCCTTGGGACGCGCGTCATCTAGCCGACGCCATCGCCGTCACGCACTGTTGACGAGGATCGTGTACTGCGCGGCGCCGCGCTGACGGACGTCGTTCTCGTCATTGGAGGCGACCGACGAGACGTACCGCCCAAACGCCACGAGACAGATGAACCGGTTGTTCGGGTGATCCGTCCAGAGGGACTGCTTCTGCTCGTAGCACCGGGCGTCGGGGAGTCCGCCGGGAGGTGCGATGTCGTGGTCGATCTTCACCTGTCGGTTCACGTCAACGATGTTGGGCAGCAACTTGGTGGCCGCGGTGTCGTCTCGCACCCGAAACATGTTGGTCTCGGGGGTGATGGTGCAACGGTCGACCCCGGCGTCCGCGAACAAGCCGGCTTCAAGGACCGCGGGACCCTCGCACGTGAAGACGGCCCGCGGACCCACGGTGAAGTAGGTTCTCGAGACGGCGGGCTGCTGTCCGGCGACGAACGCTCTGCGGAGCATGTCGTCGGGATCGAGCGGTTCCTGAGTGAACGTGATGTCGAAGATTGGAGTGAGGCCTTTCATCAGCGGCATCTGAAGGTTCAAGATCTTCTGCACCTTCTGAGTCAACGAGTCGAAATAGTCGTCCCGCTTGGTCACACCGCCCTCGCCGTAGTTGATCGACACGGCGAAGTAGCCATTGGCCATGGTCGCCGCCATCGATGAGTCCGCCGGGTCGTAGTGGGCGTGGGCTTGCGGGTAGCCGGGAATCGATGCGTGTTGGTTGTTCGGATTCTGGGCGAAGTCGGCGTCGTCCATCGCGGCCGCGGCCCGCGAGGCGGCGTCTTCGTTGCGATAGGCCGTCACCAGCACGGTCAGCGTCTTCTTGATTCCCACCGCGTTCGGCGAGTGGTCGGACTGACCTAGCAGGGCATAGGCGGTGGTCATGCCGTACTGCTGCAACACCGGTTCGATGACCGGCGTCGAGTTTCCCGAGACCAACGTGGCGGCGAGTTTCGGGTCTGGCGCGGCGATGCCGACCACACTGTCGATCTTTGGGTCCACGTCGTAGGGATTGGCGACGGACTCGGCCAAGTGGTACGCGGCGAGATACCGGCCCTCCTCCTCGGTTGCCGTGGCCGGAAGACTTCTGGGCTGTGTCCCATACCTGCCGACGTCGAGCTTGCTGAGATCGACGGCGTTCGCCGCAGCGGGCTTGGACGTGGGGCCTGACTGCCTCCAAATCAGAACGCCGACCGTCAACGCCACGACCAGCACCAGCGCCGCAGCAATGAAATACTGACTCTTGCGGCGCGTGCCCGTCGAGGGCTTCGGTGACACGGCGAACGACGGTGCCCACGGGTAGTGCGGCGACGATCCGGGCGGCATCCCCGACGGGCCCGCCGGGCCTGCCGGGCCTGCCGGACCCCACGCCATCACGGGTCGCGTGGGAGCGGTGGGCGGTACCGAACGCCATGGGGTGGCCGACTCACCCATCGTCGGTGACGGCGGTATCGCAAACGCTCCCGACCCGAGCGCCGCCTGCGCAGCCGCCGCCAGGGCACCTGCGGTGGCGTACCGGTACCGAGGCTCCTTGGACATGCCCCGGGCAATTACCTCGTCCAACCCGGCGGGAACCCCACCGGCTCCACTCGGGCGCGGCGGGGGTTGGGTCAAGTGCGCAGCAGCGACACTCGCCGGACCTCCCCTGAACGGCGGCGACCCCGTCAGCGCCTCGTACAGCACACACGCCAGCGCATAGACGTCCACGCTCCCGGTCACCTGACGGTTGTCGCCGCTGAACCGCTCCGGAGCCATGTACGCCCAGGTGCCGAGGACGTCACCCGCCTGAGTCAGCTTGCTTTCGGCTGCTGCATTGGCAATCCCGAAGTCCACCAAATAGGCAAAGTCGTTGCCGCTCAACAAGATGTTCGCCGGCTTCACGTCGCGGTGCAACACCCCCGCTGCGTGCGCGTCATCGAGCGCCGACGCGATCTGGGTGACGATCGCCACTGCCCGCGGCGGCGACAATCGTCCAG
>JAVRPF010000902.1:0-4741 GCA_032162385.1 Mycobacterium sp. | reverse complement strand
CGACGGCGACCCGGCGGCAAGCGCGGCCACCACCACACCACCGGCTGCAGTTACAGCGAACGCCGCACATAGCGGGCGCCGCGCGGTCCCAATGGTCTCGTGAGCCCCGGTCATGGGTTGACTCCTTACGATTCGCTATCGGCCGACGAGCCGCAAACGGCATGCGATCGGCGCCTATCCAGTCCCGACCCGGAAGCGTCCAGGCGCCATCTTGCCATCACCGCGGTCCACCCGCGCAAGTCGTCCAGCAAACATGCAGGTCAGATCAAGAGGTCTCCAAGGCGCATCTGCGGGCTGAGCTGGGCCGCGGCCTACCCGCGCGGACTGTCGCGCCACGTCGCAGGGCTGGGGACTCTACCTCGTGCTGTTGTACCGTTACGCTACGCAACGCCGGGGAGAAGGCAGGGTTCGTCATCCAGCAGTTCATGATGCGGTTGAGCAGCAACCTGCGCAGATTCCGCTGGCTGGTCTTCGCGGCGTGGCTGCTATTGCTGGTCCCTTCGGTGTACCTGGCGTTGAACCAGTCGGGCAATCTGACCGGCGGCGGCTTCGAGGTCGCCGGCTCGCAGTCGCTGCACGTCGAGTACGAGACCGAGGACCACTACCCCGACCAAGGCGCCTCCCCGCTGGCGTTGGTCGCAGCTCCACGCGCGGATGCCTCGTTCGAGGACATGAACGCGGCCGTGGCGCAGTTGGAGCGCATCGCCGCAGAGGTACCCAACGTCAAGGTCGTCCCCACGCCGCAGCAGCCGCCGCCGCAGCCCGACCGGCCCTATGTCGTCACCCTGCAAACGGACTTCGACAGCGGCAGCGTCGACGTGGCCAAGCAGTTGCGCACCAAGGTCGGTATCGACGGTGACCAGCCGGGGCAGATCGACAACGGCAAGGTCAGGCTCTACGTCATCGGGCAGGGCGCGCTGGGCGCCGCCGCCAGCGAGGCCACCAAGCACGACATCGCCCGGGCCGAGAAGTGGAACCTTCCGATCGTCCTGATCGTCTTGCTGGCGGTCTTCGGATCGCTTGCGGCGGCGGCAATGCCGTTGGTACTGGGCATCTGCACCGTCGTGGTGACGATGGGGCTGGTCTATCTGCTCTCCATGTACACCGAGATGTCGGTGTTCGTCACATCCACCGTCTCCATGTTCGGCATCGCGCTCGCAGTCGACTATTCCCTGTTCATCCTGATGCGGTTCCGCGAGGAGTTGCGGTCCGGCCGGGAACCGGCTCAGGCCGCCGACGCCGCGATGGCAACCTCAGGGCTGGCGGTGCTGCTGTCCGGGTTGACCGTGATCGCCTCGATGACCGGCATCTACCTGATCAACACCCCGGTGCTCGCTTCCATGGCCACCGGCGCCATTCTGGCCGTCGCGATCGCGGTGTTGACGTCGACCACACTCACCCCGGCAGTGCTGGCAACCTTCGGCAAGGCGGCCGCCAAGCGCTCGTCGTGGCTGCACTTCTCCCGGCGACCCGATACGACGCAGTCCCGGTTCTGGACCCGCTGGGTCGGCTGGGTGATGCGGCGCCCCTGGCTGTCCTCGGTGGCAGCGGCGGCGTTCCTGCTCACCCTCGCCGCGCCGGCGTTCGACATGACGCTGGGCAACAGCCTGCAGCGGCAGTTCGAGCCCACCCACGAGATCCGGGGCGGTGTCAACGCCGCCGCCGAGGCGCTCGGGCCGGGCGCGCTGGGGCCGGTGCGGGTGCTGGTGACGTTCCCGACCCTCACCGCCAACGAACCCCAGAACGCCGCGGCACTCGACGCGGTGCGGCAGGAGATGACTCAGGCGCCGAGCGTGATCTCAGTGACGCCCCCGGTGTTCAGCGACGACAACCACAGTGCGCTGTTCTCCGCGGTGCTGTCGGTTGATCCCGAGGACATGGGCGCGCGGATGAGCATCGACTGGTTGCGCGAGCACCTACCCGGGACACCCGGTGAGCGGGTGAACGTCGACGTCGGCGGACCCACCGCGCTGATCAAGGACTTCGACGACCGGGTGGCCGCCACCCAGCCCGCGGTGTTCGGATTCGTCGCGCTGATTGCCTTCGTGATGCTGCTGATCTCGATCAGGTCGGTGTTCCTGGCCCTCAAGGGCGTGTTGATGACGGTGCTGTCGGTGGCGGCGGCGTACGGCAGCCTGGTCGTGGTCTTCGAATGGGGCTGGTTCGAAGCGCTCGGTTTCAACCCGTTGACGTCGATCGACAGCACGATCCCACCCCTCGTCCTGGCGATGACCTTCGGGTTGTCGATGGACTACGAGATCTTCCTGCTGACCCGCATCCGCGAGCGGTTCCTGCAGACCAACAACACCCGCGACGCCGTCGCCTACGGGGTGAGCACCAGCGCCCGCACCATCACCAGCGCGGCGCTGATCATGATCGCGGTGTTCATCGGTTTCGCGTTCGCGGGCATGCCGTTGGTCGCCGAACTCGGCGTGGCGTGCGCGGTGGCGATCGCCGTAGACGCCACCGTCGTGCGACTCATCCTGGTGCCCGCGCTGATGGCGATGTTCGCGCAGTGGAACTGGTGGCTGCCGCGCTGGCTGGACCGGATCCTGCCGTCGGTGGACTTCGAGAAGCCGCTGCCGAAGGTGGACATCGGGGACCTCGTCATCATCCCCGACGACATCTCCGCGCTGGGCCCATCGGGCTCCGACATCCGGATGGTGGTCAAGTCGGCGGCGAAGCTCAAGCACCTTGCGCCCCAGACCATCACCGTGGCCGACCCACTGGCGTTCAGCGGCTGCGTGCAGACCGGCCGCGCACTCGGCACCCTCGTCAAGGTCGGCGGCGAGCCGATGCCGGCGCTTGCGACGACGGGCCGGACGTCAGGCCGGTTCCACCGGACGAACGGTACCCGCAACGGCAACGGCTCGACCAAGGCGATTCCGTGCCGGGCCGTGCATCCGGTGACGTTGTGGCGCGGTCGGCTCTCGGTTGCGCTCGACGCGCTGGCCACCGCCGCCGCGGACACCGACCGGCCGGTGGTGGAACGTCGCAGCCCGATGGAGACCACCAACGTGCAACTGCCGACCGGGGACAGGTTGCAGATCCCGACCGGTGCGGAGACGCTGCGACTGAAGAGCTACCTGATCATGTGCCGCAACAGCGCCAAGGATTTCGCCGAGCTTGCCGATCTCGTCGACTCTATGGAAACTCAGACGGCGGCAGTGGTGCTGGCCCGGATGGACCGGTACTACTCTGGTCAGCACCCGAGAAACCAGTGGGTGGCCACACAGCTGGTGCGCCGACTGGCCGACCCGCACCCTTCGGACGTGGACGACACTTCGATGTCGGGCCCGGACGCAGAGGCCGATTGGGCAAGAGTCAGGCAGCGTTGCCTGTCAGTAGCAGTAGCGATGCTGGAGGAGGCGAGGTGACGTTGGCTGCCGACGCGCGTCGCGATTCTGACGCCGGCGGCCCGGCTGCGACGGCGCGCCGCCGTCCGGAGGTCGACAATCGGCCGGTCGAGTTCTGGCCGACGTCGTCGATCCGGGCCGCCCTGGAGACCGACGACCTTACGGTCTGGCAGCGCATCGTCGTCGCGATCAAGCGCGACCCATACGGCCGCACCGCCCGCCAGGTCGAGGAGGTGCTGGAATCCGCACAGCCGTACGGCGTTTCGAAGGCACTGGCCGAGGTGCTCCTCCGCACCCGCGAGCACCTGGAGGCCAACGAACGCGCCGAAGTGGGCCGCCACGTGCGGCTGCTGCTGGACCGTTCCGGTCTGGGTCCGCAAGAGTTCGCGTCGCGTATCGGCGTTCCGGCCGACCAGTTCAGGGCGTACCTCGACGGCTCGACCAGTCCATCGGCATCGCTGATGATCCGCATCCGACGGCTGTCCGACCGGTTCGCCAAGATGCGCAGCGAGCGAGCCGACCGGTCCGGCTGACGGTCCCACCGTGCCCGCCACGTTCGTCCTGATCCCCGGGGCCGGAGGCAGCGCGTGGTACTGGCATCGCGTCACGCCGCTTCTGGCAGCGGCCGGCATGGGCAGCCTCGCCGTCGACCTCCCTGCGGCGGACGACTCGGCGGACCTCACCACGTACGCCGACGTCGTCTGTGAAGCCGTCGCCGATGTCGGCGGGCCGCTGGTGCTGGTCGGGCAGTCGATGGGCGCCTTCACCGCGCCCATGGTGGCGGACCGGCTCGCCGCAACCCTGATCGTGCTGGTCAACCCGATGGTGCCGACGGCGGGCGAGTCGCCGGGACAATGGTGGGACGCGACCGGACAGGACCAGGCGATGACGGACTACTTCCGTCGAATCGGCCTGCCCGACAAGGAATTCGACCCGGTCGAGGACTTCTTCCACGACGTGCCGGCGCCGGTTCGCGAGGACGCGTTCAGCCAGCCGGAACCCCGTCAGTCCGACACCCCGTTCGGCCAGCCGTGGCCGCTGGGCGGGTGGCCGGACGTGCCCACCCGGGTGGTGGCCGGCAGCGACGACCGGCTGTTTCCGCTGGAGTTCCAGCGCCGGGTGGTTCGCGAACGCCTGGGTCTGGGCGTCGACGTGATGCCCGGTGGACACCTGATGGCGTTGAGTCGGCCGCGAGAGCTGGCCGACCACCTGTTGAAATTGCGCCAAGGGCTGTGAGATTCGGGCTGATCACAACCCTGTGCTCGATCTCGACGAGCACCTAGGCTGCACACCCGTGACTGACCGAACCTACGGACTGGCCACCCGCGCGATCCATGCCGGCCAGCGCCCGGACGCAGGCACCGGCGCCCGCGTCGTCCCGATCT
>JAVRPF010000901.1:0-5380 GCA_032162385.1 Mycobacterium sp. | reverse complement strand
CAGGCGAACTCGTCGGCGTGCTTCGGAAGCACCCGCACGGTGAGTTCCACGCCGGAAAGATCTGCGTCCGGGAGCTCGAATGAGTCGACCGCGCGTCCTTGACGTCGAGCACAGCAGAGGCAGCGTCCTCGCGGCGGGCAGCGCGCGCGTCGAGCGACTCATCAGCATCGGACTCGACAACACGGGAGGCGTCATAATCAGTGGCCATTTCGCAGTCATCCTTCCTGTGGGAAATCGACACTGCGGCAACACCGCTAGGTCCGCGTTGCTCCCTCTGGCGAGCTGGGGTAAACCTCGCTTGACGACAACGTAGTGCCGCTCGAACACGACGCACTGATCCCGTCGTTTCTGGCTCGTTCCCCGGTCAGACCAATCGCCGGCTGTCGATGAACAAACGGAGACGTTCGCGACGTCCTTGTGTGCGGAATTTGACAAATGGACGGTCATTCCAGTCGTAGACAACGCCACGTCGGACGAGCCGCGGCTCATCGGAGCAGTCCGCACCATCTTCTGAGCGGCTGGGAGTCGTAAACCTGAATGAATCCCAGCCGCAGTCAGCTTGATAAGCCGCGCGTGTGGGGTCGAATTTCTTTGCCGGAGAAACTATTCCGGGACATCGGCGAGTGCACGACCGCTCGGCTGGTTCTCTGCCATGCGGGCCAGCGAGAGGACGGTCACGAAAACGCACTTCGCCGCCAGTGCCCGCCTACAAACCCAGCCGGGGATTGGCGTTCTGTCGGGTGGGGCTTCGAGCAGGTTCGTCCAATGGTCGCTGGTTGAGGCACTGTGACCGCACACCTGGTGCGAGTTCACTACGGCCAGTAGCCGTTCATGGATGTGGCGAATCTGTCGTTGTCGGTGAGTGGGGGAAGTCCGAGCGAGTCTTCGATGGTGCGTAGCAGGCTGTAGTGGTTGTTGTAGTCGTTGACGATGAAGTGACCCTGGAGCATCCCGGAGTTCGGTGAGGGGATGACGATCATCGGGATGTGGTTGCCTTCGTTCCCGATGCCCAGTGACAGGTTGTTGTAGTCCTCATCGAACGTGATGAAGATGGCGCAGCGCTGCGTCTGCCAAGCCGGTGAGTTCATGATGATGGGTATCTCCTGCTGGAGGAACTGGTCGGCGGCCGCGATGTTGTACTGATGGGTGGTGAGCTGGCTCAGTGCAAACGAGAGAATGCCTAAGGGAAAGTCGATGGGGCCTTCCCCGTTGCTCGCTTCGTTGGCGGCGAACCACACGAAGTTCGGCGTGGTAGCCGTCGAGGCCAGGTCCGTGGCCATCTGCGTCAGCGGAAACAGGTGTGCCTGGGCGCGGGCGGGATCGTTGAAGATGTCACTGAAGGCGAAGAAGGGTAATTCGTCGGGGCTGTAGTCGGACGTGGACATCACGTCGCCCGGGAAGGGCATGCCCTGCTCGTAGCCGGCCCAGGTCTTGCGCGCAGCCTCGATGTTGTCGGGCAGGTTGGGCGCGTTGAAGCAGTTCGTGGGGCAGTTGTAGTTAAAGCCGAAGTCGGTTCCGCCGAGGATCGAATAGTAGTTCGGGGCGCTGGGGTGGGCCAGCGCAAAATAGTTCGATCCGTAGCCGTAGGTGTTGATGAGGCTGTTGATGTACTGCGCGTTGGGGCTGCCGATGATGTCATTCACGCCATGGTTCTCCAGGTAGACCATGAACACGTGATCGACTGGGCCGACCGTCGACACCGGTGGCGTGGGCGGCGGTGGGGCGGGCACCGCGGCGCCGACGGTGAACGAAACGTTGTCGGCGTAGGCGTTGTTGTAGTTGCCGGGGAACGGGTTGTTGTCCGTGAACGTCACCGTCACCTGCGCGCTGCGGGCGCCCACCGGGATCGTCCCAGTGGTGTCGCGTTCGAGCAGCTCAGTCTGGAACCAACGATCGAACGCGGTGACCGGTGCAAGCTGGCCGATGCCCAACGACACCTTGCGGGCGTTTAGGAAGTTTACGGTGACCGAAGCCGCGGACGGGTCGATGAGGGCGCCGCCGAGGTCTGCACTCAGCTCGTAGGGCACAGCGCCGGCGTCGATCGCGGACGCGGCGCCGCTGAGGTCGACGGTCTGGCTGAGGGTGGAGGTGCCCACATTTCCACCGCCGAAGAACTGCACGCCGCCGCCGGGGGGCTCGCTGCTCACGCTCGGAAATCCGAAAAACGCCGGCAGCGTTGGCCCGGGCGTCGCGAGCCCCAATGGCAGCCGGCGCAGGGTGCCGTATTGGATCACGGTCGGTGTGCCCGTCGCCGTCCAGCCCGGTATTGACACCGAGCTGTATCCCGACAGTGATGGGTCGCCGAGTTCGGCGCCCTGACTGACCAGCAGATTCGGGCTCTGAGGGGGATCGACCATGGCGGCGGGCGCCCGGGGCTCGACAGTCAGCGCGCTGAGCTGTTGGACGCCCGTGGCCGCTGTCGCCTTGGGCAAGCTCTGTTCAATCTCACGGCGCACCCAGGCCAGCAAGGTCCACAGCATCGGCGCCTGAGCAGGAGCTGCCGGGCCGGTCGCGGCCTGCGGGTTGTGGCCGATCGCCGACAACAGGCCTGAGACTAGGCCGGTGATGATGTTGCCCACGGTGGCGGGCGCGCTCACTGCGGCGGGCGCGGCCGGGGTCACGACTGTTGCCGTTTTGGCCTGGAAGCCGGCAGTCGAGACAGCCGGCGTGGCGGCCGCGGTCACCGTCGGTAATGCGCGTGTGGTGGGGAAGCTTGCCGCTGCGGCGAGCCGTGGCACGGACGCCGCCGACGCGGCCGGCGCGGTGGTGTTGGCCACACTCACGGAAACGTTCGAGGTAGTGGCGCCGCTTGTCCGCGAACCGACCGCTGAGGATCCGCGCCGCGGGGTGGACACAGAGATGTTTGAGTTACTGCTACTGGCAAGCGGAGTCGATTTCGTCGCCTGCGCTGACGATGACGCGGAGGTCTGCCCCGGCGTCGATGCTGTCGTCGATGGGCCGGATGCCGCCGTCGTGCTGGCGCTAGTGGTTGAGGTGCTGGGGCCCGACGTGGAGGTGGTCGTTTCGGTGCTCGTCGTACCGGTGCCGGTCACGGAGGTGTTCGCACCGCCGGAGGCCGCCACGACCCCGGCCCGTGGGTCGGTCGATGATCCCGACTGAGTCGAGGAATTCGTTGCTGCCTCAGTGGACGGCGATACCGTGCCGGTGCTCGTGGGGCCGGTGCTCGTGGGGCCGGTGCTCGGGGATGACGGCGAGGATGACGCGGACGCGACGGTCGAGTTCGCGGAGGAGTCGGAAGACGGGGAACCGGCCGACGTCGAACCGCTCGACGAAGAACTACTCGAAGAACCACTCGAGGAACCAGTCGATGAAGAACCGCTTGGATCGGCCAGCGCAATCGCCGGGCTGTTAGCAAGCGCCACGCCCAACCCGAGCGTGACCGCTAACGCCCCGGCGCGGGCGACATTACTGACGTAACCCAACATGGCTCCTTGCTGCGCCAAAAATTTACGCTACCGACGACCCGCGAGTGTCGAAACGAAGGAACACTTGCGCTGAGCCTGCCCGATCCGCGTGGACTTTTCGGTGGCACTGGCACTCTTCGCCGGGCATGTCGAGCCTGGTGCGCCCATGTGACTGATCTTGCGCCTGGACGTTGGCGCATTATCTGCCGCGGCGGCATGCAACTGCACCAAAGCGGGAAGTCGTAACGCGCGGCATCGGTAACCTCAATGCCGTGGCGGATACGTCGTACGCACCCTGCGGCGACCTGAGCCTGGCGTATCAGGTGTTCGGCGACGGGCCGGTCGAGCTGGTCGTCGTCGGGCCGTTCGTCAGCCACATCGAGCTGGCCTGGACCCTGCCCCAATTCAAAGCGTTCGTTGAGCAGCTCGGTACGTTCTGTCGCGTTGCCCTGTTCGACAAGGCCGGGGTCGGGCTGTCGGACCCGGTGCCAAAAGTTCGCACGCTGGAGGATCGAGCGGCCGAGATCGAGGCTGTCATGGATGCGGTCGGCTTCGGACAGGCCGTCGTCGCCGGTCTGAGTGACGGTGGACCGGTCGCGATGATGTTCGCGGCAACACGGCCGGCGCGAACGCGGGCGCTGATCCTTGCCGGCACGGTTCCGTATTGGGGTTTCGCGGGGTGGGAGGACATCGATGCCGACCCGGCCGAGCTGCGGGCGCGCTTCCTTGCCGAGCTGGGTGAGGACTACACGCCGTCGATTGAGCAGCTCGCCCGCTTCCAGAAAGCCGGGCGCGCCGTGCGCTCCGGGTGGGGCAGCGGTGCGGCAGCCAGCATCAGCGCGCCGTCGGTCCGGTCGATACGCCAGCTCGCGATGTGTGAGCGCATGAGCGCGAGCCCGGGAATGGCGCGGGCGTCATTCGAAGCGGCGTTTCTGATCGACGTGCGGCCGATCCTGCCGACGCTCACCGCGCCAACCCTGGTCATCCATGCCCGCGAGGACCCCGCGGTTCCGGTGCAGGGCGGCCGGTACCTCGCCGACCACATCACCGGCGCGCGGTACCTGGAGGTCGAGGGTGTGGACCACGCACCCTTCTTAACCGAGCCCGACAAGATCCTGACCGAGATCGAGGAGTTCCTCACCGGCAGCCGCGCCGCGCCGGCGCAGTCACATCGCGCCCTGCGCACCGTGCTATTCACCGACATCGTCGCGTCGACGGCACACGCCGCGGCCACGGGCGACGAGCGGTGGCGTGCGGTGCTGCAGCGCCTTGGTGAGATCACCGCCGACCTCACCGAACGATTCGGCGGCACGGTGGTGCAGCAAACCGGCGACGGTTACCTGGCCACGTTCGACGGCCCGACGCAGGCCATCCGCTGCGCCGAGGCGTTGCGCGCCGAGGTCGAGACACTGGGCATCGAGATCCGCGCCGGCATCCACACCGGCGAGTGCGAGCTGCTGGACAACGACAACGGGGGGATCGCGGTACACATCGCGGCGCGCATCCTCGGGCGGGCCGGTGCCGGGGAAATCCTCGTCTCGCGCACCGTGCGTGATTTGGTCGTCGGCTCGGGCACCGGCTTTGAGGACCGCGGCAGCGTCGAGCTGCGGGGCGTGCCCGGCACCTGGCAACTCCTGGCGGTCGATCGCCACGGCCCGCGGGCAGGATCGCCCGAGGCGGAACTGGCGTCAACGCCGACTCCCGGCCCTCGCACCGCGATGCGCCGCTCGGATCGTGCCGTGGCGCTGATGGCCAGGCGGACACCATGGATCCTGCGCGGGATGGCCCGCCTCGTCCCGGTCACCGGTCGCACTGGACAGCTACCGGAGGCCACGCGTTCCGAGGTGCGCTCGTGAGCGATTCTGACCCCCACCTTCTGATCTGGATATAGCGCTCCCGGCGTCGTGCGGATCTTGCCGACTGTCGTCCCCGGTTGCTCCACCTCCGTCGCCCAA
>JAVRPF010000900.1:0-4653 GCA_032162385.1 Mycobacterium sp. | reverse complement strand
CCACGCGCGAGTCGGGGTGACGACAGAACGGACAGTGCATCACCGCTCCTTCGCCGCCGTCGTGGGGCCCGAGCACTTCGGACGAATACGAGCGTACCGTTGCACGGCAGCGAATTTGACTGCGCATGTCGCGGGATCATCCGACGGGCGCGATCAGGGTCTGTCCGGCGTCTACCGCCGCCGAGTCGAGTTCGTTCAGTTCCCGGATCTGATCGACGACCGCACCGACCGGCGCATCGGGCGCGACCCGCTGAGCGAGCTGCTGCAGCGACTCCCCCGCCTGGACCTGGACCACGGCCAGCTGGCCCGGCACCGGCTGCGCCGCGTCCGCCGGTGCGCCCAGTTGGGCGACCAGTCCCAGCCACACGGTGATGGCGGCGGCGACGAGGGCGAGCACCACGGTGGTCGCCGGTGTGATGGGCCTGCGGCGATGGGATGCACGCGACATCAGCACCCCGGTGCCGTGGTAGCGCAGGGGCGACCCGGCGGGGCGGCTGGACTCCGGCCGGCGTCTCGCGGCGGTGCGGACGGGCCGGACGGGCCGGACGACGACATCGGTGGGGTTCTCGCGGGTGATGATGGTCATCTGCCGGCCTTTCGGTGTGTTCGACGGGTGCGGTATTCGCTCTTGTGTTCGAATACTAATCGCTCAGGTGTTCGATGACTAGAACATGTGATCGAACCGTTGCAAACGATAACCGGGGCCCCCGACAAGTTCCGCCGGGCGAACTGATGTGCGACACACCTCGAACACATGTTTGATTATCGGGGTGCAGGAGACTAGATTCGGCCCCATGAGCGACAGCAGTGGCACCCGGGACCCCGCCCTGACCGAGCGTCAACGCACCATCCTCGAGGTCATCCGCTCCTCGGTCACCACCAGGGGATATCCGCCCAGCATCCGCGAGATCGGCGACGCCGTGGGCCTCACGTCGACCTCGTCCGTCGCCCATCAGCTGCGCACGCTCGAGCGCAAGGGCTTTCTACGGCGTGACCCCAACCGACCGCGGGCAGTGGACGTCCGTACCCCCGAGGAACTCGCCGCCCCGATCGTCAGCACCGACGTCGCGGGCTCCGACGCGCTACCCGAGCCCACCTACGTGCCGGTGCTCGGGCGCATCGCCGCCGGAGGCCCGATCCTGGCCGAGGAGGCCGTCGAGGACGTCTTCCCGCTGCCGCGCGAACTGGTCGGCGAGGGCTCGCTGTTCCTGCTCAAGGTCGTCGGTGAGTCGATGGTGGAGGCCGCCATCTGCGACGGCGACTGGGTGGTCATCCGTCAGCAGAACGTCGCGGACAACGGCGACATCGTCGCCGCGATGATCGACGGCGAGGCAACGGTCAAGACGTTCAAGCGCACCCGCGGCCAGGTCTGGCTGATGCCCCACAACCCGTTGTTCGATCCGATCCCCGGCAACGACGCCGCCATCCTCGGCAAGGTTGTCACCGTCATCCGCAAGATCTAGCAAGCGCGGCCAGTCAGCCTTTGACGAAGCCGTTCGTCAATGCGAATTCTTCACTGGCGAACCAGATCTCGGCGCGCGCCCGGTCGTAGTGGCCGCTTCCAGGCGTCCAGTACACGCCGGTGGTGGTGTCGGCCTTGACCGGATACCCCTCGGGCGCCTGATACGGGTCGTCGAGAGCCAACCGCAACGCCGTCTGGGCTGACACCGGTTCCTCGAGAACGATCGCGGCGTGCCGACCGCTCGGCGGCCCGCTCGCTGGCTCGGGTTCCTCCTTCGCATCCGCCTCGGCCTCGGTCTCGGCCTGCGACGCTGCCTCGATCCGTGTCGGCGCCGTGTCGATGGAGTCCTGATCGTTGGGAAAGCCCTCCAACCGGGCAGTCGGCTCGCTGTCCGGTGCGTCGTCCTGGTCGCCACCCGGATCGACACGGCGATCGCCGGTGTCCTCGTGGTGGTTTCCTTGGTCGTCGGAGTGCATCACCCAAGCGCTCAGCGGGGCGTATGCGTCGTCGCCCGCGGAGCCGTGGTCGGCCAACGGCACCTGTCCGGAGTCGAAGTCGCGGTCCTCGTGGTCGTCGTATTCGTCGAACCGGTCCAGCGGCGCCCGATCGTCGCCCTGCCGCCGGTTCAGTACCACCGCGACCGCGATTGCGGCCACGACCAGTACGACCGGGATGATGGCGAACAGCCACCACCAATGCAGCTTCGAGTACCAGCTGCTGCTGCCGCCGCCGTCATCGTTCGATGCCTGCACGGCGGGCGGTGCGTGCGGCACGTCCTGCCCCGGCACCTTCAGTCCGGACAGTGCCGATGCGAGATTGGCCGGTTCGGTGGTGAACTCGTTGGTCGACTTGTCCCAGGAGATCGCGCCGCCGTTGAACTTCTGGCTGACCAGATCGCCATTCTCGGTCTGGTCCGCGGTGGGTGCGCCGAGATCGCCTGTAGCTCCCCCGAGCTTGGCCCACGCCACGTTCATCGCGCCGCGCACGATGACGGCGCCGTAGTCGGGCGTCCAGAAGATCACCGGCTGGTCCGCTGCGGCGAACGTGGTGATCCGGCTCATCGGGGCCAGACCGCCGTCCGCCTCACTGCTGGTGGGGAAGCCCAGGTCGCCCGCAGGGCCGCCGACGCTCTCGTACTTGGCCAGTACCTGGCCGGTCACCACGTCGGCCCCGGTGTCCGGGCTGTAGAAGATCTTGCCGCCCGCGAAGGTCTGCGCCAGACCATCAGTGCCGACGGTGCTCGGTGGTCCCTCCGCAGCGCCCAGCTGGCCGAGTGGGCCACCCGCGGCCCGACGCGCGGCGTTGATGGCCGAGGTCGCGTCGCCCGGAACCGGGAGGCCGGCGAGCTGATCGGCCAGCTCGGGCGGTGTCGTCGTGAACACCTTGGTCTTCGAGTCCCACGACAACTGGCCGCCGGAGAAGTTCTGCGACGCGACCTCGCCGCGGTACACCTCGTCCTCAGTCGGCACGCCCAATGCGCCCGCCGATCCACCGAGCTTGTCCCACGCCGCGTTGATGGCGCCCCGGACGACGCGTGCGCCGGTGTCGGGTGTGAAGAAGATCACCGGGTTGTCGGCCGCACTGAACGTGGTGTTCCGGCTGTCCGGCGCCTTGCCTGCCCCTTCGTCGATGGTGGGGAAGCCCAGGTCGCCATCGGCAGGCCCGCCCAGCGACAGGTACTTGTCGAGGATCGCGCCCTGCATGATGTGGGCGCCGGTGTCCGGGGTGAAGAAGACCTTCCCACCTGCGAAGTTCTGTCCGAACCCGCCACCGATGGCGTAGACGTTGCCGTCCTTGGGCCCGAGTGGACCGGTGGTGCCTCCGCCGGCGTCCCAGGCCGCATTGATGGCGCCGTCGGCATCGCTCTCCGGTGTCGCCGCGGCGACCGGGGCGAGCAGTACGACGGCAGCCGCCAGCGCAAGGCCGACACCCGCCCGCCTCGTCACATCGCCCAACAGGGTTCGCAGCCCGGTCATCCGTCCTCCCCCGATCCGCAACGGTCCCGTAAGTATCGCGCCCGTCAACTGTGCGTCAGTCGACGTCCATCTTGAGGGATATCCAAGCGGTCGTGGGGATGTGTCGCGCAGGAGTCCCGCGAACTCGTGGTCAATCCGCGGGTCACCGCCGGGGCTAAACGCCCAAACTGCGGCCGATGATCTCCTTCATGATCTCGGTGGTTCCGCCGTAAATCGTCTGGATCCGCGAATCCAGGAAGGCCCGGGCAACGGGGTATTCGCGCATGTAGCCGTACCCGCCGTGCAGCTGCAGGCAACGGTCCACCAACCGGACCTGAGCCTCGGTGGAATACCACTTCGCCATCGCCGCCTGCTCGACCGTCAGCTTCTCCTCGAGGTGGAGTCGGAGGAACTCGTCGACCATGATCCGGACCATGGTGGCCTCGGTGGACAGCTCGGCCAGCGTGAAGCGGGTGTTCTGGAAGCTGCCGATCGGCCTGCCGAACGCCTTGCGCTCCTTGGTGTACTGCAGCGTGGACTCCAGCACGCCCTCCATGGCGGCCGCGGCCATGACCGCAATGCTGATGCGCTCCTGGGGCAGGTTCTGCATCAGGTAGACGAAACCCATGCCCTCCTCGCCGAGCAGGTTCTCGGCGGGCACCTTCACGTCGGTGAAGGACAGTTCGGCGGTGTCCTGCGCGTCCAGCCCGATCTTGTCCAGGTGGCGGCCGCGCTCGAAGCCCGTCATGCCCCGCTCGACGACGAGTAGCGAGAAACCCTGCGCGCCCTTCTCGGGGTCGGTGCACGCCACGACGATCACCAGGTCGGCGTTGATGCCATTGGTGATGAAGGTCTTGGATCCGTTGAGCACGTAGTGGTCGTCGTGCTTGACCGCGCGGGCCTTGATGCCCTGCAGATCGCTGCCCGTGCCGGGCTCCGTCATTGCGATCGCGGTGATCAGCTCGCCGGAGCAGAACCCCGGCAGCCAGCGCTGCTTCTGCTCCTCGGTGGCCAGACGCAGCAGGTAGGGCGCGATGACGTCGTTCTGCAGCGTGAAGCCAAGGCCACTGTAGCGGCCGGTGGTGCTCTCCTCGGTGATGATGACGTTGTAGCGGAAGTCGGGGTTGCCGCCGCCGCCGTACTCCTCCGGCACGGCCATGCCGAGAAAGCCCTGCTTGCCGGCCTCCAGCCAGACGCCACGGTCGACGATCTTGTCCTTCTCCCACTGCTCGTGGA
>JAVRPF010000899.1:0-3425 GCA_032162385.1 Mycobacterium sp. | reverse complement strand
CAACAATCACGTCTCGCCGGGTCAGCAAGGCACGGGTGGCACTGTTACGCAGCCGATCGATCTCCTCGTTTCGAGACGAGTCCTTTTCGATAAAAGTGTCGGTACGCGCGATGTAGGCCTCGGGCTGGTAGTAGTCGTAGTAGGACACGAAGTATTCAACGGCGTTGTTCGGCAACATCTCCCGCAGCTCATTGGCCAACTGCGCGGCCAACGTCTTGTTGGGTGCCATCACCAGGGTGGGCCGCTGCAGACGTTCGATGAGCCACGCCGTGGTGGCCGACTTGCCGGTGCCGGTGGCGCCCAGGAGCACGACATCGCGCTCACCCGCGGAGATGCGGCGTTCCAGCTCCTCGATTGCCGCCGGCTGGTCGCCCGCCGGGGCGAACTCGCTGACCACCTCGAACCGTCCGCCCACGCGCACGACGTCGTCGACGGCGCGGTACTCCGAGTGCGCCAGGACGGGGTATTCGGTAGCGAAGGCCATGTTCACAGCGTAGAACCATGCACCGACATCAGCGATTCCCCGCGTCCCAGCGACATATGCTGGGCACATCCACCCGCCCAAGCACGAGACGTTCGATATCACCGCCCGCACCAACACCGATCCCAAGGGCATCGTGCGGGCCGTCGACGTCTACACCGTCGAACCGTGGGGGCTGTACATGGCCCGGCCCACCCCCGGCCGCACCCAGTTCCACTACCTCGAGTCGTGGCTCCTGCCGTCGATGGGGTTGCGGGCCAGCGTGTTTCACTTCAATGCCGGCCACGAGCGCGCGCAGAACTTCTACCTCGACGTCGGCAGATACTCGCCGGGGCCCACCGAGTGGCACGCCGAAGACCACTACCTCGACCTGGTCGTCCGCACCGGTCTAAGTGTCGAACTGACCGACGTCGATGAACTGCTGGTAGCGGTGCGGCATGGCCTCCTCACGCCGGACACCGGCGAACGGGCCGTTCGAACGGCGGCACGTGCGATCGACGGGCTGGCCAGGCACGATTACGACCTGAGAAAGTGGCTAGCCGACCTCCATATGGTTCTGACCTGGCGGGGAGCGTAATGTCTGTTGCCATGAGCTCTACCAAGGCTGGATGGATCGCGGCCGCGGCGGCCACCCTGCTGCTGTCCGGCGTTCAGTTAAGCCGAGGTGTAGCGCAGGCCGATCCCGAGGCCCCGTCGGGACCCGAGGCCACGGAGCAGTCGGCCGACGCACCTTCCCCACCACCCGAAGGGCAAGTCCCGGATCTCGTCCCCGGGCCGTACAACGTGGTCTACCGGGCTCGTGTCGACGGCGTGTCGCGCGGTGCGACCGTCAACTACGCGTTCGCCGACGATCAGGTGAACACCGCGAACCCGACGATGGTGCCCGGCCGGGTGTTCGAGGCGACGGGCGTGGTGTCCGCGGCGCAGAAGGCGGGTATGCAGGTGTCCATCCAGTGGCCGTACTCGGCCAGCTTGCACTGCGAGATCCTGGTCAACGATCAGATCATCGCGCAGGCCGACCAGTTCGTCGCACCACGCCTCACCCCGCAGCACCAGGATCCCGGCTACGGCGTGCTCAGCTGCGGATCGGTGACCAACTTCCCCACCGGCAACACGGCCCCCATCGATGTGCCTGCGCCGGTGGACAGCCCACCACCTGCCGACGCACCACCGCCTGCGGCTTAGGGCCGCCAGCCCGTGGCGTCGGCCCACGCCCAGGCCCGGCGGTAGGCATCGACGGACCAGGGTTGCGTGGCGTTGCGAACATCCGGCTCGGCCATCAGCCAGTCACGGAACAGCAGCGCGAACTGCTGGTTCGGCCAGCCGTCGACGCGGATGTGCACGTTGGTCGGTCGGCCCGGGTCCGCTGATGCGTGAAAGCGCTTGTGCCACAGCGCCGGATCGTCGACATGGTCGAATTTCGGGTTCGTGCTTCGGGCGTCCGGCTCGGCCACGTCACGGGTGACGTCCACGGTTCGCGGATATCCGGCCGACAGCAGGGCCTCGGTGAGCTCATCGGCGACGTTCAGCGAGGCCACCGTGACCTGAACGTCGATGACATCCTTGGCATCCACTCCCGGCACGGCCGTCGAGCCGATGTGATCGATGCGGGCGGCGTGATGTCCGCACGTGGTCTTCAGTCGGGCCACGATGCGGCGTGCCTGATCCGGCCACGTCGGGTCGGACGGCACCAACCGCGGCGCCGCGTGGGCCGGTTCGCGGGCGGCGACGTTGTGCGCGAACGGCGCGATGCGGTCGTGCCACAGCGTGCGGGCACGTTCGGCCAATTCCTCGGCGGTGCCGGAGTTGTCCAGCCAGACGTCGGCCACGGCGCGCCGCTGTTCCTCGGTAGCCTGGGCGGCGATCCGGGCGCGGGCGTCGGCCTCGGGCATGCCCCGTTGCTGGACGAGACGCGTCACCCGAGTTTCCACGTCGGCATTCACGATCACGACCAGCGGGAACATCGGCGCCATCTGCGACTCCACCAGGAGTGGGATGTCCTCGACGATCACCGCATCCTCGGGGGCCGCGGCGATGAGCTCGGCGCGGCGCTTGCCGACGAGCGGATGCACGATGCCGTTCAGCGTCGCTCGCTTGTCGTCGTCAGGGAACGCAATCGCCGCCAACGCCGGTCGGTTGAGCGCACCGTCGGGCAGCAGGATCTCCGGGCCGAACGCCTCGACGAGAGCGGTCAGCCCCTCGGTCCCCGGCTGGACGACCTCACGGGCGATGACGTCGCCGTCGACGATGATGCCGCCGCACGCCTCGAACGCGGCGGAGACCGTCGACTTGCCTGCGCCGATTCCGCCGCTCAGCCCGATGCGTAGCACGCTCATGCCCCGAAAATGAAGCCACGCAGGGAGTTACTCGAACATCCCCTGCGTGGCTTCAATCTCGTTGATCCGGGTCAGGCGCTACGCGCTTCCGGCCAGCTTCTCGCGAAGCGCGGCCAGCTGGGCGTCACTGGCCAGCGTTCCGCCGGTGGGCTCGCCCGGGCTCGACGAGGAAGACGACGACGAACCGTTGGCGGTCGCAGGCCTGCTGGCTGCCTCCGCATCGGCCGCCGCGAACTTCTCCATCTGGGCGGTGTGCATCTTGTGTCGGCGCTCGGCCTCGGCGTACCGGGCCTCCCACTCGTCACGCTGCTTCTCGAAGCCTTCCAGCCATTCGTTGGTGTCGGCGTCGAAGCCCTCGGGGAAGATGTAGTTGCCAGCCTCGTCGTAGCTGTCGGCCATGCCGTACTTCGACGGGTCGAACTCCTCGGTGTAGTCCTCGTTGGCCTGCTTGAGGCTCAGCGAGATGCGGCGCCGCTCCAAGTCGATGTCGATGACCTTGACCATCGCGTCGTCGCCCACCTGAACCACCTGGTCCGGGACCTCGACGTGGCGCTCGGACAGCTCCGAGATGTGCACCAGGCCCTCGATGCCCTCCTCGACGCGGACGA
>JAVRPF010000898.1:0-11090 GCA_032162385.1 Mycobacterium sp. | reverse complement strand
ACTACTCCGAAGATCGCAGGGAGGCGCTGGAGCTGCGGATCAGCCTGATCATCCTGTTCGGGCTCGCGGCGCTCGCCGTCGCCACCCACGTGTCGATCATGCTGGCGGGATTCGCTCTCGGCCTGGTGCTCTCGGCGATCGGCGAACCCCGCCGGCTCGCCCGCCAACTGTTCGGCATCACCGAGGGCTTCTTCGGCCCTCTGTTCTTCGTGTGGCTCGGCGCCTCACTGCAGGTACGCGAGCTCGCCGACCATCCCGAGTTCATCGCGCTCGGAGTCGGCCTCGGTGTCGGAGCGGTGCTGGCCCACTGCGCGGGCAGGCTGCTCGGTCAGCCGCTGGCCCTGGCCGCACTGGCGGCGGCACAACTCGGCGTACCCGTCGCGGCGGCCACGCTCGGCATCGAGCAGAATCTGCTCGCACCCGGTGAGCCGTCGGCGCTGATCCTCGGCGCGCTGGTCACCGTCGCGGGCACCTCGATCGCAGGCACGCTGGCGAAGCGCGGCCGGCAGCCGGACTCGCACGACGCCGAGCGGCCTTGACCTAGTGCGGATCTCGAACGGGCGCGGCAGCGTGAACGGCAGCCCGTATCGAACTCGCCACGGCGTGATCGGCGATGAACAACAACTCGTCACTGGCTTCCAGCACGTCCGCGGGCTGGGGAACGAAGACGGTGCTGCCCCGAACCACGGTGACCAACACGGTGTTCGCCGGCAGACCCAACTGGTCCACCCGACGTCCGACAAGTGGGTTGTCCTCGGGCAGTGTCAGTTTCGCCACGTCGGCGTGTCCCTCGCGAAGCCCCATCAGGCGCACGACGTGGCCCACGTCGATGGCACCCTCCACTCCTGCAACGATGGCACCCGGCGCCGAGACGGCCACGTCGATGCCCCATGCCTGGGTGAACAGCCACTCATTGCGGACGTCGTTGATTCTCGCGACCACCCTGGGTACTCCGAATTCGGACTTGGCCAGCAGGCCCGTGACGAGGTTGGCCTTGTCGTCCCCGGTGGCCGCGATCAGGACGTCGCACGTCTGCACTCCGGCTTCCTCCAACGACGTCAGCTCGCAGGCGTCGGCAAACAACCAATCCGCATCGGGAACCGTGTTCGGTTCGTAGCGGCTCCGTTCGCGCTCGATCAACAAGACCTTGTGGCCGTTCTCAAGCAGTTCGCGCGCGACGGATCGGCCGACCTGGCCGGCGCCTGCGATCCCGATCCGCACCTTCCGTGCCTCCACCGAGTCATCTTGACCCATCGAGGGCGCTCCGGGCGGCCGTCGCACTGTTTTACTGGCAGGGAGCGGACGCCGACGGCTGCCGTGATCAGGTAGGAACGGAAGCGACATGAGCTTGCAGGAGCTGTATCTGGCATTGCTTGTCGGTGGCTTCGTGTTGCTCGCCAGCATTGTCGGCACCCGGGTGGCGGCCCGGGTGGGGTTTCCCAGCCTGCTCCTGTACCTGTTGGTCGGCGTCGTCCTCGGCGAGGACGGGATCGGCCTCCAGTTCGACAATGTCGAACTGGCCAGGAACGTCGGCACGGCCGCGCTGGCCGTGATCCTCGTCGAGGGCGGGTTGACGACCCGATTCGGCGATGTACGCAGAGTGCTGGCACCCGCAGGCGTCCTGGCCACCCTTGGCGTGTTCATCAGCACGGCGATCACCGCCGCAGGTGCGCACCTGCTGCTCGGCATCGACTGGCAACTGGCGCTGCTACTCGGAGCCATTGTGTCCTCCACCGACGCGGCCGCGGTGTTCTCAGTCCTGCGCGTGCTGCCGTTGCCACGCCGGGTTGCCGGCCTGCTCGAGGCCGAGTCCGGGTTCAACGACGCTCCCGCCGTCATTCTCGTCCTCACTTTCAGCGTGCTGCCGTTCGTGCTCGAACCGGAGAGCGCCGTGGCGGTGTTGGTGTACGAGTTGGTCGCCGGTTCCGCGATCGGCATGGCCTGCGGGTATCTGGGCGCGATGGCCCTGCGCCGGATCGCCCTGCCCGCCTCCGGCCTCTACCCCATCGCGACATTCGGGTTGGGCATGGTGGCGTTCGCAGCGGCGGGTGCCGCCCACGCCAGTGGGTTCATCGCCGCCTACCTGGCCGCGGTGGTGCTCGCGAACTCCGGGCTGCCCCACCGGTCGGCCACCAGGTCCTTCGCCGAGGGGCTGGGCTGGTTGGCGCAGATCGGCCTGTTCGTCCTCCTCGGACTGCTGGTGGACCCGAGCGAGTTGGCTGGCGAGGTGGTGCCGGCGATCGTCATCGGGCTGGTACTGCTGCTGGTCGCCCGGCCGCTGTCGGTGGTGGGCTCGCTGGCGGGGTTCAGAGTGCCGTGGCGCGAGCAGGTCTTCCTGTCGTGGGCTGGTCTGCGTGGCGCGGTCCCCATCGTGTTGGCGACCTTCCCCATTGTCGCGGGCGTCCCCGACAGCTATCGACTGCTCAACATCGTGTTCATCCTGGTGGTGGTCTTCACTCTCGTACAGGGTCCGAGTCTTCGCCCGATCGCGCACGGGTTGGGGCTGATACCTCGCGACTCACCCCGCGAGATTCAGGTCGAATCCGCGCCACTCGACGTGCTCGAAGCCGAACTGCTGACGATGACGGTGCAGCCGTCTTCTCGGCTGCACAACGTCACGGTCCTCGAACTTCGACTGCCCGACCCGAGCGTGATCACACTGGTCATTCGACACGGCCACACCTTCGTCCCAATGCCCGACACCAGGATCGAGGTCGGCGATGAACTGCTGATCGTCACCACGACGAAGACGCGGGCGGCCGCCGAACAGAGACTCCGTGCGGTCAGTCGGCGCGGCAAGCTGGCGTACTGGTTCGACGAGTACGGCCAATCCGACTGACGATCACCGACGGCAGCGTCAGTGCAACCCGTTGGCCAGGATGATCGATTCACCGGAATTGGCAGCGTCCCTGGTCGGACACCAAATAGAGAACGGCGTTCGCCACGTCTTCCGGTTCCAACAATCCGGGTCGTGGGCGTCCCTGCTGGAACATTTCTTCGACGTCCTCAGGGCCCGGATTCTCCAGATCGGGCCGGATCGTTCGGTACGTCCCAGGGTTGTGGATCATCGGCGCGTTCACCCCGGCGGGCAGCACGGCGTTGACGGTGATCCCGTGTTCGGCGACCTCGTACGCCACCGACTTCACCAGCGCGACCACACCCGCCTTGGCTGCCGCGTAGTGGCCGGAGTTGCTTGCCCCGGTGCCTGCGACGATCGAGGAGGTCGCCACGAGTCGTCCCGCTCCGCGCTCGATCATGTGAGGCAGGACGGCCCGGAACGTGTTGAACACACCGGTGAGATTGACGGCGATCATCTCCGGCATCGCCGCGAGGTCCCGGACGTCGGCCGTGATCGCGAGACAACGCCGGCCAAGGGACTGCACCGTCCGAACCGTCTGCTCGACATCGGCAGGCGTGGCCAGCGGGTAGTCCACTTCCTCTACCGGAGCAGCAATGTCGCACAACACGATGTCGGCGCCTTCACGTGCCAGCGTCGTAGCGTTTGCCCGACCCTGCCCGCATGCATCTCCGGTGACCAATGCAGTCTTACCGTCGAGCGCAGCCATGTGGTACAGACCTCGACGGTCGGCAAAACTCGTCGAGGCAAGTCGAGCAATGCCGACGCGCTAGGCGGTCGCGGCGGCATCCGCGCGGTACGTGTTCGGACTGACACCGTAGGCGCGCTTGAACGCGCTCGACAGCGCGAACGGCGTGCCGTAACCCACCTGCCGCGCGATGGCGGCAATCGTCGTCCGGCTCGACCGCAGCATGTCGGCGGCCATGGCCAGGCGCCAGCTGGTCAGGAACGCGATCGGTGGCTCGCCCACCTGGTCGGTGAAGCGGCGCGCGAACACGGCGCGGGAATTACCAACTGCGGCAGCGAGATTGGCTACCGTCCAGGGATGACCCGGATTGTTGTAGATGAGCTTGAGCGCGCGTCCCACCACCGGGTCACGCTCGGCGTGCCACCACGTCGGCGCGTTCTCGCCGCGATCGAACCAGGCGCGCAGCACCGCGATCAGCAAAACGTCGAGCAGCCTGTCCAGGTAGGCCTCCTGGCCGGGCCCGTCCAGGCCGGCCTCGTCGGCCAGCAGGTCGACCAGTGGGCTGTTCCAGTCGTCGGCGCGCAGCACCACCACTGCGGGCAGCGCGGCCAGGAGCCGCCCACTGACCTCGCTGCGGCCTTCGTACGCGCAGATCATGGTCGTCGTCGCACCGGATGCACTGTTGCCCCACGTCCGTACTCCCAGGGACATCTCGAACCTCAGGTCCTCACCCGACAGCGTCGTGCAGCGCTGGCCGGGATGGATCACGACCATCGGCGTCGTAGCGGGATCGTCGGCGAACAGGTGGTGCTCGGTGCCCCGGGTCAACGCGACGTCCCCTGGCGTCAACCAGGTTGTGCCGCTGGACTCCCCGACGATCACGGCCCTGCCGTGGGTCTGGCAGATGAGCGTCAACGGCGCCTCGTCGCGGATGCTCATCGACCACGGCGGATCCATCTTCATCCGAAGCACGAAGGCGCCGCGGGCCCGAACCCCGTCGAGCAATCCGACCACGGCATCCACGGGCCGAATGCTAGACGATCAGACATGCAGCCGAGACGGTAAGGGATGGATCGTCTCGGTCGGCGGCGGTTTACTACCAGTTATGAACACCAGTCCCGTCGTCATCCTGACCACCGTTGCCGCCATCGGCAGCGGCGCCGTCGGTGGCCTCTTCTACGCGTTCTCGACCTTCGTGATGAAGGGGCTGGATCGCACCGAACCCGCTGAGGCGACCACCGCGATGCGCGGCATCAACGCCGAAGCCCAGGCGAACGCGCCGTTCCTGGTGATGTTCATGGGCTCGGCGCTGCTCGCTCTGGCGGTCGGCGTCGTCGCGGTGATCCGGATCGGTCAGCCAGGCAGCTGGTACCTGTTGGCCGGTGCGATCTTCGGGCTCGGCGCAGTCATCATCACGATGGCGTTCAACGTCCCGCTGAACAATCATCTCGACGGCGTCGACCCCGTCGGCCTGTCGGTCGGCGACGCCGCAAGGAAGTGGCAGGCCTACTTGTCGACGTGGACGGCGTGGAACCACGTCCGGACTGCGACCGGGTTCGTGGGGGCGGCGTTGATGATGATCGGCCTGCGGTACCGCTGACGTCCCGGAACGCGATGGCGACGACCGCGGCCGCGATCAGAGTCAACAGCCCCGCGATGGTCGCGGTCGGCGCAATGCCCGAGTCGAACGCCGTTCGCGCCGAGTCGAGTAGCCGTTCTGCGACGTCGGCAGGCAGGTTCTGGGCCACCGCAGTGGCGCCGCCGATGCTTTCTGCGGCGTCGGCCGCCTCCGTCGGTGGAAGTCCACGCGGCACTTCGACGTTCGAGCGGTAGAACGCCGTGAAGATGGTGCCCAGCGTCGCGGTTCCGACCACGGCACCGAGTTCGTACGCGGTCTCCGACACCGCGGACGCCGCCCCTGCCTTGGCAGGCGGCACCGACGCCACGATGGTGTCGTTCGAGATGGTCTGAGAGATGCCGACTCCGAGTTCGAGCACCACGAACGACACCACCACCGCGACCACCGTCAGGTCATGGCGGAACAGCAGGATCAGCCCGAAGCCGGCCGACACCAGCAGCAACCCGACGATCATCAGCGTCCGCGCAGCGAATCGCTTCGCCAGTTGAACCACGCCCAGCCCCGCGAGCATCGACAGCACCGCCCCTGGCAGTGTCACCAGACCGGCTGCCAACGGACTCAGCCCGAGCACCAGTTGCAGGTGCTGCGAGACGAAGAACAGGAACCCGATCAGTCCGACGATCGACAGGAAGTTGGCCAGGATCGAGGAGGTGAACGGTCCGTGGCCGAACAACCGGACGTCGAGCATTGGTGTCGCGCTGCGCTTCTGACGACGGACGAATGAGTAGCCCGACCCGATTCCGACCGCGAAGGCCACGGCCACCACGGCCGAGAAGCCGTCATGTGCCGCGGTCTTGATCGCCCACACGAACGGCAGCATCGTCGTCAGCGACAGCACGACGCTCGTCGGATCCAGCGGCCCCGGGTTCGGATCTCTGGACTCGGGGACGAGGCGGGGAGCCAGCACCAGCAGCGGCAGAAGGATCGGCACCGCCACCAGAAACACGGCACCCCAATGGAAGTGCTGCAGGAGGACGCCGCCGACGATCGGGCCCAGTGCCGATCCGGCGGTGAAGCAGGACGCCCAGATGGCGATGGCAAGCCGGCGCGCCGAAGCGTCGGTGAAGATGTTGCGGATCAGCGACAGCGTCGAGGGCATCAACATCGCCCCGAACACGCCGAGCGCCGCACGCCCGGCCACCAGATATTCGGCGGTGGGGGCGAACGCCGCGGCGGCCGACACCACCGCGAAGCCGGTGGCGCCGATCATCAGCATCAGGCGTCGGCCCACCCGGTCACCGAGGCTGCCCATCATCACCAGCAGTGCGGCGAGCACCAGCGAGTAGACGTCGACGACCCACAGCTGGGTGGACGCCGACGGGCGGAGGTCCTCGGCGATCATGGGGAGCGCGAAGGCGAGCACCGTGTTGTCGATCGAGATCAACAGCACCGGCAGCATGAGGACGGCGAGCGCCCACCATGCGCGGCGGGGTGTGTGGGCAGGCGTCGGGATGACGTCGAGCCGGGTGGACATGATGTGACTCCTGGTACTGCTTGGGGTTGAAAGCCGGTTCGCTCAGTGCTGATTCGGGTTGATGGTTCCTTCGGTGAGGCTCGCCATGATGGCGTCGACGATCTGCACGCGCGGGGCACTGTTGCGCTTGATGGCTTGATATCCCGCCTCCAGCAGCGCCCAGAACACCAACCGGGGCCAGTCGGGTGGACCGGCCGCCCCGCGCGTCGACGCCCGGTTGAGCACGTCGACGATCACCTCGTCGCCGGTGTCGAGCAGCGCCGCCAGCTCGGGGTCGGCCCCGATCGTGGGCTCGTTGAAGATGAACGGCACGATCGGTCCGAGGTCGAGCTGGCACTCCACCACCCGGCGCAACGCTTTTACCGCAGGGCCGCAGTCGGGTTCGGCGTGTTCGATCGCGGCGTTGCTCAGCTGGTGTACGTGACGGGCCAGCGCGTGCAGCAGGTCGGAGCGCTCGGCGAAGTAGCGGTGCAGCGTGCTGCGTCCGACCCGGGCGGCCGTCGCGATGTCGCCAAGCGAGGCGGCGGGGTTGTCGGCAAGCACCGACATGGCCGCGTCGAGGATCGCCCTGCGGGTCCGCGAACGCGGGCCACCGTCATTTGCCCGCGATACCGACATGTGCCTGAATATAGCACATGATTGCCAAAATGGGACACCAATGTCCTATTTGTGGGGACTAACTGCCGGCCGAACTTGCCCGATAAGCCGCGAGAAACACGTCGACCCCGGCGCGGACGTGGCGCTCCGGATCGATGCCGGCCAGCACTTGCGGACCACCGTAGAACAGTGCTTGATCGATCGACCGCCCGACGATCAGAAACGCGAAATGCTCTGCAGCAACCGATGGCTCGCGCACATGCAAGAGGCCGCGACCGTGTAGGAGGCCGAAGCACTCGGCGAATGCGGCCAACGTGCGACTCGGCGCCTGGTCGTAGTACAGCTGCGCCAGTTCGGGCAGTCGATTGGCCTCGCCAATCACCAGGCGACGGAGCTGCACGACCGGTCCCTGCAGTACCGCGTGCAGGTAATCACCCGCCAGTGCCACCAGGTCGGCTTCCAGGTCCTTGGTGTTCGACAGCGCGGCGATCCGGTTCAGGAACGGCGCCACTGTGCTGTCCAGGGCGTCCGCGACGATGGCGAGCAGCAGCTCGTGCTTGTCGCCGAAGTGTTTGTAGACGGTTTGCTTCGACACCTCTGCCGTCGCGGCGATCTGGTCGACGGTAGTGCCCTGGTAGCCGTTGCTCAGGAACAGCGCCCGGCCTGCGGACACGATGGTCTGGCGCTTGCGGGCCGACCGTCCAGGCAGCGTCGGGATCGTGTCGGTCATCGCGTCCTCCAATAAATCGAGTACTGGACAGTCTAGTTCCTGCAATAGTACTGTACCGTCTAGTTCCGTTCGAGTAGGGAGACTCGCCATGACCAGGACCGATTGCCCGCCGCTGGCCGACAGGATCACCAATTCGCTGCTCGGCTTTGGTGTGATCGCCGGCCCGATCTACGTCGTCGCGGTCGCCGCACAGGCGCTGACCCGTGACGGCTACGACCCAACACGACGTGCGGCCAGCCAGTTGGCCAACGGCTCTCTCGGCTGGATCCAGATCGCCACCTTCCTCGTCACCGGCGCAATGACCATCGCCGCGGCCGTCGGGATGCGCCGCGCGCTCGGGCCGGGCCGCTCGTCGGCATGGGGTTCGGGGTTGATCGCGGCCTACGGTGCCGGCCTGGTCGCGGCGGCACTCTTCCGCGCCGATCCGTCGGACGGGTTCCCGCCTGGCACGCCGGCCGGGGTGGGCGAGGTGAGCTGGCACGGTCTGGTCCACTTCGCCGTAGCAGGCGTCGGGTTCACCTGTATGGTCGCGGCCTGCATAGTGCTCGCCGCGCGCTTCGCCCATGACGGCGAACGTAGCTGGGCCATGTTCTCTCGCATTACGGGAGCCGTATTCGCCGTCAGCTTCCTCGCCTTGTCGTCCGGATCAGGCGGCGCCGCCACCATTTTGGCCTTCACGGGCGCGGTCGTCCTTGTCTGGGCCTGGTTGGCGGCTGTCTCGGTCAAGCTCTACCGGAGCGTGGGACACACATCTCGCGTCAGCTCGGCGGCGTGAACCCGCCGGAATCGGTTGAGGTAGTAGGTGAGATCGGCTGCTGATACACCGGTCCTGGCGGCGGGGCCCACTGCGGAGGCGGCGGTGCGGCCCACTGCGGGGGCGGGGCGACCGGAATCGGGGGCTGCAGCCGAACCAGCTCCCGGCGGTGCCGTTCGGCCAGCACCGCGGCCAGCACCAATTGCGGGGGTGCGCCCGGGGGCGGGGGAGGGGAGATCTGTGCCACCACCTCGGCGTAGATCCGGTAAGCCATCTGGTCGCGCACACTGGGGTCCAACTGTGTTGCCCGGGAAAGGAATTGGCGGGCCCGCTCGGCCGTCTCGGGAACCAGTCCGGACAGCTGCAGCGACGACGCCCACCACGCCATCGTCGGAGGCATCGGCGGCGGCGGGCTCAGCCGTGGGGCGCGTTCGCTGATCACCATGGTGCCGGCGAACACGTCGCCGATGCGCTTGCCCCTGGGCGACAGCATGCTGCAGATCACTGCCGGGCCGCCCGCAAACGTCCAGATCTCGATGACGCCGGCCAGCGCGCGGAACAGCGCCTGGCGGAAGCGTTCCGGCCCACCGTCGTCGGAGACCACGCGCAGGCCCAGCGCCATCTTGCCCAGGGAACGGCCGCGCGTCGCGGTCTCGAGGATTAACGGGTACCCGACGATCGCCAGCACGGTGAAGATGATCAGCACGGCGGCGGACAGCGCCGAGTCGAGATCGGTCAACGTGGCGGCCCACAACACGATGCCGATGAGGTAGGCGATGAACACGACGGTGAGGTCGATGAACGCCGACAGGGCGCGTACGGGCATCTGCGCGATCTGAACGTCGAGAACCACGGCGTCGCCCGTCACCATTGGTTCCGGCTGGGCCACCATAAAACGCAACGCTACTAGCATTCCAGGGGTGGATGTCGACGCGTTCGTCCTGGCACACCGCCCGACCTGGGACCGGCTCGAGCATCTGGTCAAGCGGCGTCGCAAACTGACCGGGGCCGAGGTCGACGAAATGGTCGATCTGTACCAGCGGGTATCGACGCACCTGTCGATGGTGCGCACCGCGTCGACGGATTCGATGCTGGTCGGCCGGTTGTCGGGGCTGGTGGCCAGCGCGCGCGCCGCGGTCACCGGCGCACACGCGCCGCTCTGGAGCGAGTTCGTCCGGTTCTGGACGGTGTCGTTCCCGGTGGTGGTCTACCGGTCGTGGCGGTGGTGGCTTGGGACCGCGGTTGCGTTCTTCATCACCGCCGCGGTGATTGCCGTGTGGGTGTCCGGCAACCCCGAAGTACAGGCATCCCTCAAAACGCCAAGCGAGATCGACGTACTGGTCAACCACGACTTCGCCTCCTACTACAGCGAGAATCCGGCCGCATCGTTCCTGCTGCAGGTCTGGGCCAACAATGCGTGGGTCGCCGTCCAGTGGATCGGGTTCGCGATCCTGCTCGGCATAGCGATCCCGTACCTGCTGTTCTTGAATGCCGCCAACCTCGGCATAAGTGCGGCGTTCATGTTCGACGCCGGGAAGGGCGACATCTTCCTGGGGCTGCTCACCCCCCATGGTCTGCTCGAGCTGACCGCGGTGTTCCTGGCCGGGGCGGCAGGGATGCGGCTTGGCTGGTCGGTGGCATCTCCGGGTGACCGGCCGCGGAGCCAGGTGCTCGCCGAGCGGGGCCGGGCCGTCGTCGCTGTCGCGGTCGGCGTCGTCGGTGTCTTATTCGTGTCAGGGCTGATCGAGTCTCTCGTCACGCCGTCACCGTTGCCGACGTTCGCGCGGATCGCGATCGGGGTGGCGGCCGAGGTCGCGTTCCTCGGCTACATCGTGCACTTCGGGCGCAAGGGCGTCCGGGCGGGGGAGACGGGCGACGTCGACGACGCGCCAGACGTGGTGCCGACGGGGTGACCCCGGCCCGCGAAACGTCGGCCTACAACTTGCCGCTGGCCTTCATCGCCAGGTAGCGGTCGGCCAGCGCGGGGGCCAGTTCCTCGGGTTCGGCGTCGACGACGTCGACGCCGTGCCGCCGGAGCCGCGTCGCGATCGACACCCGGTCGTTGCGGGCCCGTTCGGCCGCTGCAGCGTCATACACCTGCGCCGCGTCAGACCGCCCGGCCGCCAACCGGTCCACCCGTGGGTCGGCGACCGCCGCTATGAGCACGTGGTGCCTGGTCGACAGTTGTGGCAGTACCGCCATCAGCCCTTCGTCGAGGGCGGATGCGTTCAAGTCGGTCAGTAGCACCACCAGCGCGCGCCGCCGGATGCGTCGTCGGACCGTGGCGACCATGGCGGCCGCGTCGGACTCGATCAGGGCGGGCTGAAGCGGCGCCATCGCGGTGACGAGTT
>JAVRPF010000897.1:0-11218 GCA_032162385.1 Mycobacterium sp. | reverse complement strand
ATGCAGCAAGCGCGGCACATCGGGAAGATCGTGCTGCAGATACCGAACCCGCTGCAGCCCCGAGCCGATCGGAGCTACCTGATCACCGGCGGACTCGGTGCAATTGGTCTTCACACGGCGTCCTATCTGGCCCAACTCGGCGCCGGGGACATCGTATTGACCAGCCGGCGTACGCCCGATGCGGACGCGCAACAGGCAATCGAGTCGATCACCGAGCGCTACAAGTGCCGCATCCACACCTTCGCGGCCGATGTCGGCGACGCGTCCGAGGTTGCGAATCTGCTGGAACGGATCCGCGCGGAGTTGCCGCCACTCGCCGGAGTGGCCCACCTGGCGGGCGTGCTCGACGATGCACTGCTGTCGCAGCAGAGCCTGGAGGGATTCCGAACGACGTTGGCGGCCAAGGCGTTCGGTGCTTGCCACTTGGACCGGTTGACGAGGGACGACGAGCTGGACTTCTTCGTCGTGTCCTCCTCGGTGTCGAGCTTGTTCGGTTCCCCCGGTCAGGCCAACTACGCGACTGCCAATGCGCTGCTCGACGGCCTGGTCGCGCAAAGAAGAGCGCAAGGCCTGCCGGCCACGGGCGTCAACTTCGGCCCCTGGGCCCAAGGCGGCATGGCCTCTTCGGAGGCCGCGACCGCCAATATCAGTGCCCAAGGCCTGTTTCCGTTGGACCCTGCGGCCGCCCTCGCCGCCCTCGCCGAGGTCGTCGCCAATGGAACTGGCCAGGCCACCGTCATCAAGGCCAACTGGCAGCGGGCCGCGAAGGTGTTGGGCGCTTCTCGTCCACCGATTCTCGACCTCGTGTTGCCGAGCGCCGCCGGGGAGGCCGCCGGTGACAGTGAGTTGCTTCGGCAGCTGCAGGAGGTACCGGTGGCGCAGCGTTCCGGATTCGTGACGGAATTCCTTCAGCGCGAAGTGCAGAACTTCCTGCGGCTCGCGCAACCGCCCGCCGCCACTAACCGGTTCTTGGACCTGGGTACGGATTCATTGATGGCGATCGAACTCCGCAACCGGTTGCACAGTCAGTTCGGTGGCGCGTTCACGATCAACGCGACCGCGGTATTCGACTATCCGACCATCGGGGGGCTCGCCGAGTATCTCGTCGGTCAGCTGCCCGACGCGGAATCGCCGCCCGCGGAGGCGCAACCCGTCGCGGCGTCGGCCGAGGCGGAGTCCGTGGGGGCGCCCCAGTCCGGAGCCTGATCGCCGTCCACAGCGGTGTCAATCGGCCCAGCGGGTGGCCTCCACCTCGGCGGGCAGCGGCGTGTGCAGTGGAACGTCGAGGCCGGCGTAGATGCCCGGCTTCTGGGTGGCCAGCCACTCGATGGCGCCGAGCAGCCGGTTGGCGGCCGTGTATTGCCGCCGTCGGCCCTGGTGCCGCCCGACACGCCAGCCCGGCTGACAATGGTGAGCTGCGGGTCGCCATCGACGATGACGCGGTGATCGCCGACCCCCTCGTCGGGTTGCGGCCAGTCGGGCGCGCACGACGGGTCGATGCGGGTGATGTGGTCGATGACGATGCGTTGCTCGCCGCCCGCCCAGCCGATGATCTTGAGCCTGATGGCACCTTGGGTGCCCTCTTCGAAGCGGCCCATCACGTTGTCGACCGACTCCTCCAGGGGCAGCCGCTCGACGACCTCGGTGATCTCGTCGATCTCCAAACCGAGGCCGCGACCGATCAGACGAATGTTGCAGCCCCACACCATGACCGGGATGGACGGCAGCAGCATCATCGGCACCTCGTCCATCGAACCGCCGAACCCGCAGCTCACGCGCACGGCGTGGGGCTGGTCGTAGGTCGAGTAGTCGAAGATCTCCTGGCAGTGGATGGCACGCGGTCAGCGGTCGACCCACTCCTGTGGCGCGGACCGGGGGTCGTAGAGCGAGTACAGCGAGGGCGTCACGACGTGGACACCCGCGCGCAGGCACCGCTCGACGTCGTTGACCGCCTCGTCGGGACGGATGTCACCCTATGCCATGTAGGCCACGGCATCGCTGTCCGAAAGCGCGGCGTCGACGTCCGCGGTGGCGGCGACGCCCGTCGGTGAGTCCAGCCCGGCGAACGTCGCCGCGTCCCCGCCTTCCTTGTCGGGCGACGAGGTGATGACGGCAGCCAACTCCAACCCTGGAAAGGCCGTTACCGAACGGATCGCCGTCGACCCCATGTTGCCCGTTCCCCATACTGCTACCCGCCTCATGCGGCTCACCTTATCGGCCGCCCCGGGGCCTCTCGTGGCAGATATCACATTCCGCCGAAACGGCAGCTCAGGGCCATTTTCGCGGACCCAGGAGCGCCCAATCAACCACTGGGTTGCTTAGCTGGCAGAAATTGCTCTACACCACTTTGCGTTGAAGTTACCGGGCGGTATAGTTGGCCACAGTTACTGGTGGGTAACTTATCGTGAGTACCCAACCGCAGGTGGCATTCTCATCGAGGAGGAAACATGAGCCACTACAAGAGCAACGTCCGTGACCAGGTTTTCAACCTGTTCGAGGTGCTCGGTCTCGACAAGGCGCTCGGCGAGGGCGAGTACAGCGACCTCGACGTCGACACCGCCCGCGAGATGCTCGCGGAAATGAGCCGACTGGCCGAGGGGCCCATCGCCGAGTCGTTCGCCGACTCCGATCGGAACCCGCCGACTTTCGACCCCAAGACGTTCTCCGTGACGCTGCCGGAGGGATTCAAGAAGTCCGTGCGTGCCGTCACCGACGGCGGTTGGGACCGCGTCGGTCTCGACGAAGCACTGGGCGGCACGCCCGCTCCGAAGGCTCTGATGTGGGCGCTGAACGAACACATTCTTGGCGCCAACCCGGCCGTGTGGATGTACGGCGGCGGCGCTGGCTTCGCCAACATCTTCTACACGCTGGCCACCGAGGAGCAGAAGAAGTGGGCCGTCTTCGCTGCTGAACGCGGGTGGGGCGCCACCATGGTTCTGACCGAGCCGGACGCCGGCTCGGACGTCGGCGCCGGCCGCACCAAGGCCGTCAAGCAGGACGACGGATCGTGGCACATCGACGGCGTGAAGCGCTTCATCACCTCGGGTGACTCCGGCGACCTCTTCGAGAACATCTTCCACTTGGTGCTGGCCCGTCCTGAGGGCGCGGGACCGGGCACCAAGGGTCTGTCGCTGTTCTTCGTGCCGAAGTTCCTGTTCGACTTCGAGACCGGCGAGCCTGGCGAGCGCAACGGCGTGTACGTCACCAACGTCGAGCACAAAATGGGCCTGAAGGTCTCCGCGACCTGCGAGCTGTCACTCGGCCAGCACGACGTACCGGCAAAGGGCTGGCTCGTCGGCGAGGTGCACGAGGGCATCGCGCAGATGTTCGACGTCATCGAGCAGGCCCGGATGATGGTGGGCACCAAGGCCATCGCCACCCTGTCGACCGGCTACCTCAACGCGTTGGAGTACGCCAAGACCCGCGTCCAGGGCGCCGACCTCACCCAGATGACGGACAAGACCGCGCCGCGCGTGACCATCACGCACCACCCGGACGTGCGTCGCAGCCTGCTGACCCAGAAGGCCTACGCCGAGGGTCTGCGCGCGCTGTACCTGTACACCGCGACGTTCCAGGACGCCGCAGTCGCCAAGGCCGTGCACGACGTGGACGCCGACCTGGCGACCAAGGTCAACGACCTGCTGCTGCCCGTCGTCAAGGGCGTCGGATCCGAGCAGGCCTACGCCAAGCTCACCGAGAGCCTGCAGACCTTCGGTGGCTCCGGCTTCCTGCAGGACTACCCGATCGAGCAGTACATCCGCGACGCGAAGATCGACTCGCTGTACGAGGGCACCACGGCCATCCAGGCCCAGGACTTCTTCTTCCGGAAGATCGTGCGCGACAAGGGTGTTGCCCTCGGCTACGTGGCGTCCCAGATCGAGCAGTTCATCAAGAACGAGTCGGGCAACGGCCGGCTGAAGGCCGAGCGGGAGCTGCTGGCGACCGCCCTGGCCGACGTGCAGGGCATGGCGACGACGCTGACCGGCTACCTGATGTCGTCGCAGGAGGATGCCAAGAACATCTACAAGGTGGGCCTGGGCTCCGTGCGCTTCCTGATGAGCGTCGGTGACCTCGTCCTGAGTTGGCTCCTGCTGGAGCAGTCGGCCGTCGCCATCGCGTCGCTCGACAACGGCGCAGGCGGCGACGATCGCAGCTTCTACGAGGGCAAGATCGCGACTGCGTCGTTCTTCGCGAAGAACTTCCTGCCGCTGCTGACCAGCACCCGCCTGGTGATCGACACCATCGACAACGAGGTGATGGAGCTCGACGAGGCTGCGTTCTAGGTCCTCTTTCTCCGTGTCAGAGGGTGTCGACACCGGTCCTGCCTCTGTCGCTGACGTTCTCGGTCCATCGGCTGCCATCTCACCAGCGGAGCTGGTGGCGCGCCGACGGGTCCGGGAGCCACGCGCCGGAAGGAGCGGTCAGAAAACCTGCGACACGGTGGAACAGCTTCCCGACATTCTCGCGGTTCTTGCCCCAGTCGACCAGGCCGAACTTCAGGGACGATCCGATGGTGACCTCGACGGCGCCGGCAGGCGCCGGCCGGAGGTGGACGTCGAGATCCTCTCCCCAGGTCACCAGGGACACGCGCCCCTATATGGCCGGATGTGGCCTGCGCCGGGGTCGGCCGACCTCACCGTCATCGCCTCGGCCCTTGCGGCGTCGCATACTGCCCGGAACACGTTGTCATACGTGCCAGGAAGCACGTGCGTTTCTGACTTCGACGTTGCCACCGGGACAGTATTCACGACGAAAGCGGCGTTGGCGGACAAGGGTCAGGAGTTCAAGGTAGGTCACGACCGCGAGCACGCGACGGTGATGGGCCTGCGACGGCGGCAGGTCCAGCTTGGTGAAGATGGCCGAGACGTGCTTCTCGACGGCCCGCTCGGTGATCGAAAGGTGTTGCGCCAGAGCGCTGTTGGAATGGCCTTCGGCCATCAAAGCCAGCACCTCGTGCCCGCGCGGGGTCGGCGCAGTGCCACCGCGTGCCACCAGGCCCTCGTCGGTGAACGTCGGCGGCATGCGGATGTCGACGATGACGACCTCCGGCGTGAATTCGGCGACCGCTTCGATCAATTCGTCGGCGGTGCCGACGTTGGCCACCACCTCGTGGCCTCGTTCGACGAGCAGTTGCACGAGTCCCTCGCCAGGATGGCGCTGTCCTCCGCGATGACGAGGCGCGTCACTGCTCGGTCCCGGCGGCACGACAACCGTGACGACCGTGGGGCCGCCCCCTGGGCTGTCGATCTCCAACCGACCGTCCGGACCGGACCGGTGGTGCCCGGCGAATTTGACGTGCTCCTCGGCAGGAATGCCGAGGATTCCCGTGGCCGCTTACGCCGCGCCAACATCTGCTGTTGGGCCGGTGCCGGTTCGATGCGGTACCGGTAACGCATCTGTATAGCCGCCGACCCTAACGACGACCTGTGACAACCCAGACCTACGCCGCGTCCGACACAGCGGGTCGCTGCTGCACGCCCACCTAGTGTTCGTGACCAAGTACCGCCAGCCGGTGTTCACCGAAACCACGGTCACCTTCTGCGAGCACACGATGCGCACCATGTGAGCCGAGTTGGTCGAGTTCAACCGCCAGGCCACCACGTGCACCTGCTCATGGCCCATCCGCCCACACTGTCGATCTTTACCTTGGTTCAGCGGCTCAAAGGTCACGCGGCTTACGCCGTGCGCCGCGAATACATCGGCGCCTGTGTCCGCACCCGCATGCGCGGACATCTCTGGTCGCCGTCCTACTTCGCCGTCTTCAGCGGCGGAAGCCCGCTGACCATCATGAAACAATAGATCGACGGCCAAGCCCGATCACTGCGAACGCCGGGCCACCCCCGACCATAGATAGAACCGGTCAAACCCCGCATCGAACTGCGAGGCATGCGCCCGGCGAATATCAGGTGTGGCTACGCCCCACCACTCAGAAACAAAAAAGGGCGGGTTCGGGACGGCATTTGAGGGCGTCTCATTAGTCTCGCGCCGCTGGCTTTCCACCTCTACCGCCAGCTCTTCGGATCAGCCATTCCCGAACCCGTCGTGCGGTCGATATTACGCCGGTGACCGTCGTCACACCAGAGGTATTTCGGGCGTCACGCGTCGACCTGACGCAGCACCGCTCGGGTGCGGGCGCGCGCCTCGGGTGACGCGTCGAAGGGGGCGCCGACGTACTCGTCCACGCCGGCCGCGCGCAGTTCGTCCAGGCGATCCTTGACCGTCGCCTCGTCGCCGATGATCGCGGCGTCCTCCGGGCCTGCGTAGCCCTCGCGGTCGAGCATCGCGCGGTACGACGGCAACACCCCGTACACGGCGAACTGCTCGGCGGCCTGCTTGCGCGCGCCGTCCACGTCGTCGGTGACGGCTACCGGCAACGCGGCCACCACCCGCACCTCACTCTCCGGCCGCCCGGCGTCGGCGGCCGCCTGACGCAACGTCGGAACGACGTGGTCGGCCAGCGTCTTGGGTCCCGTCATCCAGGTGGCGGTCCCGGCCGTGCGTCGGCCCGCGATCTTCAACAGCTGCGGGCCCAGGGCCGCGATGTACACGTCCGGTCGGGGCGCGCCGGGGATCATCAGCGAACCGCGGGTGGTGACGATCTCGCCCTGCGCGTCGGCGGGCTCACCGGCGAGCAACGGCAGGAGGCCGTCGAGGAACTCGTTGAGCCTGCGCACCGGCTTGTCCCACGGAATGCCCCACATGCCCTCGGTGATCGCCTGGTGCGTCATGCCAAGACCGAGGAGGAACCGGCCGCTGGAGGCGAGGCTGACGGTCAGTGCCCGTTGCGCCATCTGCATCGGGTGCTGATTCTGGATCGGGACGACGCCGCTACCCACCTCGATGGTGTCGACCTCGCGCAGCGCCACGGCCAGAACGGTGAGAAGGTCGGCCTCGTAGGGCAGTTGGCTCATCCATACCCGCCGGAAGCCCTCGTCGCGGAGCTGCGCGAGGTTCTGCACGCACGCGTCGATCGGCGAATCCATGCCCGCGCCACTGAGTTGTCCGAACATACTGACCCGCATGACCCCCACGCCCCTTTGCGCTCGCTGCGTCTGCCCGTTGACCATCGAACCATGACGACCGCGCAGACCCGGCTGGGGAACATCGGGCCGAACTGGTTCGCGTCGGTGATGGGCACCGGAATCGTCGCGACGGCCGGGGCGACGCTGCCGATCCGGATACCCGGATTTCACGTGTTCTCCCGGGTCGTCTGGGTGGTCGCCGCGGTGCTGCTGGTGGTCCTCGTCATCGCGGTGACTGCACAGTGGTTCCGGCACCCGACGGTGGCCCGCAGTCACGCGCGCAACCCGCAGATGGCCCACTTCTACGGTGCGGCGCCGATGGCCCTGCTCACTGTCGGGTCGGGAGCGATCCTCGTCGGCAAGGACCTGATCGGCGCGCGCCTCGCCGTCGACATCGACTGGGCGCTCTGGACGGCGGGCACTGTCGGCGGCCTCTTCACGGCGCTGACCATCCCCTACCTGATGTTCACACAGTTGAACGTTGCGCCCGACGCGGCCTTCGGCGGCTGGCTCATGCCCGTGGTGCCGCCGATGGTGTCGGCTGCGGCCGGTGCGCTGTTGATCCCGCACATGCAGCCTGGCACCGGGCGCACCACGATGCTCTACGGCTGCTACGCGATGTTCGGGCTGTCGCTGATCGCGGCGCTGATCATCATCTCGATGATATGGAGCAGACTGGCGCACTACGGAACGTCCGGCACGGCCCGGGTGCCGACACTGTGGATCGTGCTGGGCCCGTTGGGCCAGGGCATGACCGCCGCGGGACTACTCGGGACGAACGCCGCACTGGCGGTGAAGCCAGACCTGGCCGCTGGCATGGGGATCTTCTCGATCCTGTTCGGCGTGCCGTTGTGGGGATTCAGCGTGCTGTGGATCGCACTGGCCACCGCGTTGACGGTGCGCACCGTGCGGCGAGGCATGCCGTTCGCGCTGACCTGGTGGAGCCTGACGTTCCCGGTCGGCACCTTCGTCACCGGGACCACGCAGTTGGCCATCCACACCGGCCTGCCCGCGTTCCGGATCGCCGCCGTGATCGCCTACGCCGGACTGCTGGGGACCTGGGGCCTGGTCGCCGTCCGCACCGCCCGCGGCAGTCTGGCGGGCAGCCTGTTCCAGCCGCCCGCCACCTCGGGCCCGATCACGGCGAAGAAGGACCAACCGGCGGCGGGCTAGGCCAGAAGTAAGTGCCCCGTGCTGCCGTCGGGTCGGGGGGTCAGACGGCAACACGGAGCTAACCGATTCATCGGCGGCCCGTGCCGGGGCGTTACAGCGAGTGTGGAAGATCTTTTCTAGGCCTCGAGAATGGCCGTGACGCCCTGCCCACCGGCCGCGCAGATGGAGATCAGGCCGCGCACCGGCTTGCCGGTCTGCTCCCTCTTCTCCGCCAACTGTTTGGCCAGCTGGGCCACGATCCGTCCGCCGGTCGCAGCGAACGGGTGCCCGGCCGCCAGCGACGAGCCGTTGACGTTGAGCGTGGACCGGTCGATGGAACCTAGGGCCGCGTCTAGGCCGAGCCGTTCCTTGCAGTACTCCTCGGACTCCCACGCCGCCAGCGTGGCCAGCACTACCGAGGCGAACGCCTCGTGGATCTCGTAGTAGTCGAAGTCCTGCAGGGTCAACCCGTTTCGGGCCAGCAGGCGGGGCACCGCGTAGGTCGGCGCCATCAGGAGTCCATCGTTGCCGTTGACGTAGTCGACCGCGGCGGTCTCGCCGTCGACGAAGTACGCCAGCACCGGCAGCTTGCGTTCGGCCGCCCACTCCTCGGTAGACAGCAGCGCCACCGACGCACCGTCGGTCAGCGGCGTGGAGTTGCCTGCCGTCATCGTGGCGTCGCCGTTGCGCACGCCGAACACCGGCTTGAGCTTGGCCAGCTTCTCGGCCGACGAGTCGGGGCGCAGATTGTTGTCGCGGTAGAGCCCGAGGAACGGGGTGACCAGGTCGTCGAAGAAGCCACTGTCGTAGGCCGCGGCCATGTTGCGGTGACTGGCGGCAGCCAATTCGTCCTGATCGACGCGCTTCACGCCCATCTGCTTGGCCGTGATGGCGGCGTGATCACCCATCGACAGCCCGGTGCGCGGCTCGCCGTTGGTGGGGATCTCGACGCCGAGCGCAGCGGGCAACTTGCCGACCAACTTGAGCCGGTCGAGGTTCGATTTGGCCCGCCGCAGTCCGAGCAGGACGCGGCGCAGGTCGTCGCCGAACGCGATGGGTGCATCAGAAGTAGTGTCCACACCGCCGGCGGCGCCCGACTCGTACTGGCCAAGGGCGATGCCGTTGGCCACGGCGATGGTGGACTGCAGGCCGGTGCCGCAGGCCTGCTGCAGGTCGTATGCAGGCGTGTACGGCGACAGCGCGCTGCCCAGCACGCACTCGCGCATCAGGTTGAAGTCGCGGCTGTGCTTGAGCACGGCGCCACCGACCACCGCGCCGAGCTGCTCGCCCTCGAGATGGAATCGGTCGATCAGCCCACCCAGCGCCGCGGTGAACATGTCCTGGTTGGACGCGTTGGCGTAGGCGCCGTCCGAACGGGCGAACGGAATCCGGTTTCCGCCGAGGATCGCTACCCGGCGGGCAGTCTTGTTGTCAGCCACATCTACCTCTTTGTGTATGTCGTGCTCTTTGTGTATGTCGTGCGTGCACGTGGAGTGTCGAGGGTCATACTACCCACCGTTCTTACTCTGGAGTAAGTTCGTGATGGACACGACAACACGGGTACACGTTCGTCCGTACCCCTTTGTCGATCCCCACATACCCAGTTCATCCCGAAAGGCAGCGACGTGGCTACCGACCTGTTCTCCCAAGTGGTCAACTCCGGGCCCGGATCCTTCCTGGCCAAGCAACTCGGCGTACCCCAACCGCAGGCCCTGCGGCGGTACCGCGCGGGTGAGCCGGCGCTGGCCGGGTCGCTCCTCGTCGGCGGCGAGGGCCGGGTGGCCGAGCCATTGCGCTCCGCACTGGCCGACGACTACGAACTCGTCCGCAACAACCTCGGCGGTCGCTGGGCAGATTCCTTCGGCGGGCTGGTCTTCGACGCCACCGGCATCACCACCCCGGAGGGACTCAACGGGCTGCACGAGTTCTTCACCCCGGTGCTGCGCAACCTCGGCGCCTGCGGGCGAGTCGTAGTCATCGGCACGACTCCCGATCAGACCGGCAGCGTCGACGAGCGGATCGCACAGCGGGCACTCGAGGGCTTCACCCGCTCGCTCGGCAAGGAGCTGCAGCGCGGCGCGACAATCGGCCTGGTGTACTTGGCCGCCGACGCCAAGCCCGCCGCCACCGGGCTGGAGTCGACGGTGCGCTTCCTGCTGTCGGCGAAGTCCGCGTACGTCGACGGCCAGGTGTTCTACGTCGGCGCGGAGGACTCGGAGCCGCCCGCGGACTGGGACAAGCCACTCGACGGCAAGGTGGCGCTGGTGACCGGTGCCGCGCGGGGCATCGGCGCGGAGATCGCGAAGGTGTTCGCGCGTGACGGCGCCGCGGTGGTGTTGATCGACGTGGAGCAGGCCGCCGAGTCCCTATCCGAAACTGCCACCAAGGTCGGCGGCACTGCGCTGACGCTCGACGTCACGGCCGCCGACGCCGTCGACCGGATCACCGCCCATCTCGCCGAGCACCACGGCGGCAAGGCCGACATCCTGGTCAACAACGCAGGCATCACGCGCGACAAGCTGCTGGCCAACATGGACGACGCCCGCTGGGATTCCGTGATCGCGGTCAATCTGCTTGCCCCGCAACGCCTCGCACAAGGTCTGGTGGACAAGGGCATTCTGGGCGATGGCGGCCGCATCGTCGGGTTGTCGTCGATGGCTGGCATCGCGGGCAACCGCGGCCAGACCAACTACGCCGCCACCAAGGCAGGCATGATCGGCCTGACGCAGGCCCTGGCGCCCGTGCTGGCCGACAAGGGCATCACCATCAACGCCGTCGCCCCCGGTTTCATCGAGACCAAGATGACCGAGGCCATCCCGCTGGCCACCCGCGAGGCGGGCCGACGGCTCAACTCGTTGTTCCAGGGCGGTCAGCCGGTCGACGTGGCCGAGGCCATCGCCTACTTCGCCAGCCCGGCGTCCAACGCGGTGACCGGCAACACGATTCGGGTGTGCGGCCAGGCCCTGCTAGGGGCCTAGAACTATGGTGAGCAGCGTGGCGCAACGCACCGAAGGTCAACCCAATGGATTGCTGAACCTGGTCCG
>JAVRPF010000896.1:0-4614 GCA_032162385.1 Mycobacterium sp. | reverse complement strand
CCGACGCCCTCGGCCGGAGTCTCACGGGCCAACCGGGCAGCTGCGCCGTCCTGGACGTTGGCCAGGATCGCGACGACGTGTCCGTCGGCGGTGGCACCAGGACCCGTCCAGCCCTTGGCCAGGTCGGCCGCGCGCTGCGCCACCTCGACGGCCCCGGCCGCGGCGTCGGCGTCGGGCTCAACGGTGACCGTGCCAAGTGTGCCGTCGACCATCACCATCGTGCCGGCAGGCACCGCATCGAGGCCCGCGACCGCAACCACGCAGGGGATGCCGAGCTGGCGGGCGATGATCGCGGTGTGGCTGGTCGGGCCGCCGAGGGTGGTGGCAAGTGCGACGACGAGCGCGGCGTCCAGACCCGCGGTGTCGACCGGCGCCAGGTCCTCGGCACACAGGATCGACGGCACGTCGGGTACCGGTACACCGGGCTCGGGCAGCCCGCTGAGGTCGGCGATGACGCGATCGCGGACGTCGCGCAGGTCGGTGACCCGTTCGGCCATGAGCCCACCGAGCTGGGTGAACATCACCGCGATCTTGTCGATCGCCGCTGCCACCGCCTGCACGGCGGGACTGCCGCCGCTGATCCGCTTCTCGGCGTCCGCCAGCCAGGCCCGGTCCTGCGCCAGGGTCGCGGTGGTGGCCAGCACCTCCGAGACGACCCCCGTCGCATGCCCGGCTCGCGCGCGCAGCCGATCGGCCACCGCACCGGCGGCCGCAGTGAATCGGGCCACCTCAGCAGGTCGGTCCGCTTCGTCCAGTTCGGCCACCGGGACCTGGTCGATCCGCGGGCGCGCGCCCGGCCGGATCACCGGCGCATACTGCACCCCGCCCACCGCCGGGACACCGCGCAGGACGGTCCCGGCCGGCGATGGCGTCCCGTTCAGAACGCGAAGTGACGTTGTCGAAGATGGCGTGCTCATGTGAACCAGGTTACAAGAAATGATTGACAAGTCAACACAGACAGGGGTAAAACCAAACATATCAACATTCAGAACGCAGATATCCCACACAAGCGGAGGGTCATGTACGCGGAAGAGCGCCAAGAGGCGATCGCCGCTCTGGTGATCAGCAGAGGCCGAGCCTCGGTCGCCGAACTGGCCAAGGCCTACGACGTCACCACCGAGACCGTCCGCCGCGACCTCGCCGTCCTCGACAGGGCCGGTGTCGTTCGCCGGGTGCATGGCGGCGCGGTTCCTGTGCGCGCCCTGCACCTCGTCGAGCCGGGCGTCGGCGAACGGGAGTCCACCCGCGCCGATTACAAGGACGCCATCGCCGCCGCGGCGACCGAGTTCTTCCCGTTGAGCGGGGCGAGCGTGTTGCTGGACGCCGGCACCACCACCGCACGCATCGCGGCCCTGGTACCGACCGACCGCGAGCTCATCGTCGTCACCAACTCGGTACCCATCGCCGCCCGGTTGGCCGCCTTCTCGTCGGTGTCGCTTCAATTGCTCGGCGGACGGGTACGCGGCATCACGCAGGCGGCCGTCGGCGAGCAGGCGCTGCGGGTCCTCGACACCATGCGGGTCGACATCGCCTTCATCGGCACCAACGCGATCAGCGCGCGGCACGGACTGTCCACGCCCGACAGCGAGGAAGCTGCCGTCAAGCGCGCCATGGTCCGCTGCGCCAACTACGTCGTGGTGGCCGCCGACTCCACCAAGGTCGGCCGCGAGGACTTCGTCAGCTTCGCCCCGATCTCGAGCGTGGACACGCTCATCACCGACAGTGAGATCAGCGATGCCGACCGCACGATGCTCACCGACGAGGGCGTCGAGGTCGTCACTGCGGGAGGCCCCGCGTGATCGTCACCGTGACGCCCAACCCGAGCATCGACCGCACCGTCACGCTCGGCACGCCCTTGACCCGCGGCGCGGTGCACCGGGTCACGTCGGCCACCACCGAACCCGGCGGCAAGGGCGTCAACGTGGCCCGCGCCCTCACCCTGGCCGGAGTGGACGCCGTCGCCGTCCTGCCCGCCGCCGACACCGACCCCATCGTCGCGGCCCTGCAGTCCAGCGGCGTGACGTTCCGGTGCGTTCCGGTGACCGGCACCGTCCGCACCAACTTGGCGATCACCGAATCCGACGGCACCACGACCAAACTGAACGAACCCGGGGCGACGCTCGACGACTCCGCACGCAACGCACTGACCCGGGCCGTGATCGACGCCGCCGCAGACGCGTCGTGGGTGGTGCTGTCCGGTTCCCTGCCACCGGGCATGCCCGACGACTGGTACGCCGAGATCGTCGCCGCGCTCGCGCCCGCCGCGTGCCGGGTCGCCGTCGACACGTCCGAGCGTCCGCTCGACGCCCTGGCCGCGGCGTTCGGCCGGGCCGCACCCGACGTCATCAAGCCCAACTCCGAGGAACTCGCCTGGCTAGTCGGCGCATCGCCCGCCGAACTCGAGAGCGCCGCTGCCTCAGGCGATCCCGAACCCGTGGTGCAGGCCGCGCACCAACTGATCGACCGGGGCGCCCGCACGGTGCTGGTCACGCTCGGCGCGGCAGGCGCCGTGCTGGTCGACCAGACCGGGAGCTGGATGGCCACGCCCCCGCCGATCACGCCGCGCAGCACCGTCGGTGCGGGCGACAGCTCACTAGCGGGTTACCTCCGCGCCGAAGTCGGCGGTGCCGAGCCGCCACAGCGGCTCCAGATGGCCGTCGCCTACGGCAGCGCGGCAGCCGCACTGCCCGGCTCGGCGCTGCCGTCTCCGGCGCAGATCGATCTCAAAGCCGTTCGGGTGTATGCGATTACGCCCGCATCCGCCCAACCCCAACCCACCAGAAAGTAGCGAGATGTCCATCATCACCACCGACCTGGTCGCCCTCGACGTCGACGCAGGCGGCGACAAGGAGGCCGTCATCGGCCTGCTTGCCGGCCGACTCGCCGCCACCGGACGTGCCACCGATCGCGCGGGGCTGATCGCCGCCGCGATGGCGCGCGAAGCGCAATCTGCCACCGGGTTGCCCGGCGGCATTGCCATCCCGCACTGCCGCTCCCCCTACGTCGACGAGGCCACCATCGGCTTCGCCCGCCTGTCACCGCCGGTCGACTTCGGCGCGCCCGACGGACCCGCCGACCTGGCCTTCCTCATTGCGGCGCCGGAGTCTGGCGGCTCCGAGCACATGAAGCTGCTGTCCAGCCTGGCTCGGGCACTGGTGCGCAAGGACTTCGTCGAATCGCTGCGCAACGCTTCGTCGGTCGCCGAGATCGTCGACCTGGTGGAAGGCGTGGTCAATCCAGCTTCCGCCCCGCCGGAAGCCGTCAAGCCCGCACCGGTCGTCCAGGCCGAGAAGCGGACGATCGTCGCCATCACCGCCTGCCCCACCGGTATTGCGCACACCTACATGGCCGCCGATTCGTTGGTCGCCGCAGGCAAGAAGGCCGGTGTCGATCTGCAGGTCGAGACGCAGGGCTCGTCGGGCAGCACCCCGCTGCCCGCCGAGACCATCGCAGGCGCGGCCGCCGTCATCTTCGCCACCGACGTCGGGGTCAAGGACAGAGGTCGCTTCGCAGGCAAGCCGGTCATCGCGTCCGGCGTCAAGCGTGCGATCAACGAGCCAGACAAGATGGTGTCCGAAGCCCTTGCGGCCGCTGACAATCCGAATGCAACCCGGGTGGAGGGCGTGGCAGGCGCACCGTCGTCGTCCGGCCCGTCCGCGTCCGGCGGCGTCGGTTGGGGCACCCGCACCCGGCAGATCCTGCTGACGGGCGTCAGCTACATGATTCCGTTCGTGGCCGCCGGCGGTCTGCTCATCGCACTCGGCTTCCTGCTGGCCGGCTATGACATCGCCAATGCCCCCGATGGAGCGCAGCCGCTGGCGTTCGGCTTGGACTCGCTCGGCAGCCAGATCGCCAGCACGAACACGTTGACCAACCTGCCCAGTGGCGGACTGACCCAGTACCTCGGCGCCGTGCTGTTCACCCTCGGCAAGTTGGCGTTCATGTTCCTGGTACCCGCGCTGGCCGGCTACATTTCGTTCGCCATCGCCGACCGGCCCGGTATCGCACCGGGATTCACGGCCGGCGCTGTCGCCGTGTTCGTGGGTGGCGGGTTCATCGGCGGCATCGTCGGCGGTCTGATCGCCGGCTTCACCGCACTGTGGATCAGCCGGATCGACGTCCCCCGGTGGTTGCGGGGTCTGATGCCGGTGGTGATCATCCCGCTGGTTGCCTCGCTGGTCGTGGGCCTTCTGATGTTCCTGCTCCTGGGGCGTCCGCTCGCTGCCATGACCTCCGGCCTGACCCACTGGCTCGGCGGCCTGTCCGGCAGCTCGGTGATCGTCCTCGGCATCATTCTCGGTCTGATGATGTGCTTCGACCTCGGCGGTCCGGTGAACAAGGCGGCCTACGCCTTCGCCACCGCCGGGCTCAACGTCGCCGACCCGTCGTCACTGCGCATCATGGCCGCGGTCATGGCGGCGGGCATGGTCCCGCCGCTGGCGATGGCACTGGCGTCCACCGTGCGGCCGCGGCTATTCACCGAGCCGGAGCGTGAGAATGGCCGGGCCGCATGGCTTCTCGGCGCATCGTTCATCTCCGAGGGCGCCATCCCGTTCGCGGCCGCCGATCCGCTTCGGGTGATCCCGTCGATGATGGCCGGTGGTGCGGTGACCG